>NZ_JBIMSN010000021.1:0-19145 GCF_043944905.1 Antrihabitans spumae | reverse complement strand
TTCAAGCCCGACCCGCACACCACCTCAACGCCACGCGCGATTCAGCAACAGCCTCCCCGCGGGCCGCAACCGCGGATCGACTTCGCGCCGTATCGAAGTTCGCTGCTGCGCCACCCGACCAAAGAGTTGCTGCACGCCGATCCCGAGGGTGTCGAACTCGTCGCACCGGTGTTCGGGCAGACCGACATCGATCCGCTGGAGGCAGACCTCACCGTCACCCATGGCGGCGAGCCGATCGGGGAGCGAATTCGAGTGCAGGGCAGGGTGCTCGACGGCGACGGACGACCGGTGCGCAATCAACTCGTCGAGATCTGGCAGGCCAACGCCGCGGGCCGCTACATCCACAAACGTGACCAGCACGCGGCGCCGGTGGATCCGAACTTCACCGGTGTCGGCCGCTGTCTCACCGACAACGATGGCAACTACGCGTTCACCACGATCAAGCCCGGGGCGTACCCGTGGCGCAACCACAACAACGCGTGGCGCCCGGCGCACATCCACTTCTCTTTGTTCGGCACCGAATTCACCCAGCGGATGATCACGCAGATGTACTTTCCCGGCGATCCGCTGTTCGGTCTCGATCCGATCTATCAGGCGATCACCGAGCAGAGCGCACGCGACCGATTGGTCGCCGCATACGACCACGAACTGTCGGAGCACGAATGGCTTCTCGGCTACCGGTGGGACATCGTGCTTACCGGTACCCATTCGACTCCGATGGAAAGTGACGAGTTGTGAACGCGACGCCAGGGCAGACCATCGGGCCCTTCTTCGGATACGCGTTGCCGTACGAGCGTGGGCACGAGCTTGTGTCGCCGGCCGATCCTGCGGCGATTCGTTTGTACGGCACCGTGTTCGACGGCGACGGCACTCCGGTGCCGGATGCGCTGATCGAAATTCGCCAGGCCGACGCCGATGGCGTCGTGCCGACGGTGCCCGGTTCGCTGCGGCGTGACGGCAGGTTCACCGGCTGGGGTCGGACTGCTGTCGATGCTGCGGGCGACTACTCGTTCAGCACTGTCGAGCCGGGACCGACGAGCGCGGGACAGGCGCCGTTCTTCGCCGTCGTCGTGTTCGCTCGTGGCCTTCTCGACCGCCTGTTCACCCGCGTGTACGTGCCGGGCTACGACGATGCTCTAGCCGCTGATCCGTTACTCGCCGGTCTCGATGACGAACGCCGATCGGGGCTCGTTGCAACGCGCACCGACGACGGCGACCTACGCTTCGACATCCACCTGCAGGGACCGAAGGAAACCGTGTTCATAACCTTCCCCGGTCACGAGCACTGACATGGACCTGTTGCACCCAGGAAGCCATCGCGCCGCCGGGTTGGTCGACGATCACGCTCTCGTCGCCGCGATGCTCGACGTCGAGGTGGCCTGGTTCGCTGCGCTCGCGAGTGTCGGGATTGCGAGCCGGGCCCAGGCCGACCTGGTCGCAGACATAGCGAAACAGTGGCAGCCCGATCTCGACCAACTCGTCGTCGACGCCGAGGCCGCGGGCAACCCCGTCGTCGCACTGGTCGCAGGTCTACGCGCGGCGGTAGCCGATCCGGCGGCCGCTGCGCTCGTACACCGTGGCCTCACGAGCCAAGACGTCTTGGATACCGCGCTGATTCTGCTCGCCAGAGCGGCGTTGGCTCGAATTCGCGACAACCTGAGAACCTTGGCTACGGATCTCGCGAGTCTCGTTCGTGCGCATAGCGACACTGTCATGGCCGGGCGAACCTTGACCCAGTACGCGGTGCCGATCACGTTCGGGCTCAAAGCAGCTCGCTGGTTAGCGGGGGTGCTCGACGCGCTGGAGCTCGTCCGAACCAGCGCCGATCGTCTGCCCGTGCAATGTGGGGGAGCGGCCGGAACCCTAGCTCTTGCAGGCGAATTGACCGAGTCGCCATTGATTCTGGCCCGCGCCTTCGCCGACGCACTCGAACTGCGCGATCCCGGAGCGCCCTGGCACACGACTCGCACGCCGATCACCGACATCGGGCACTGCCTGGTGACCACCTGTGACGCGCTGGGTGTGATCGCAAGCGACACAGTCCAACTGGGTCGCCCGGAAGTCGGTGAACTGAGCGAAGGCGTCGTCGCCGGACGTGGCGGATCGTCGACGATGCCACACAAGCGCAACCCGGTTCTCGGTGTTCTTGTCCGCAATGCGGCACTGCAAGCGCCGCTGCTCGGTGCTCAGCTACATCTCGCGGCAGCTCAGGCTGTCGACGAACGACCCGACGGTGCCTGGCATTCGGAGTGGAATGCCCTGCGCACGTTGCTCGGACTCACCGTCACCGCAAGCAGCCAGGCAGGGGAGCTGATTGCCGGTCTCGAGGTCCACGTCGACGTGATGGCAAAGCGCGCAACCGCGGCCGCCGAAGCGCTGCTTGCCGAACGCGGCACCGAAGACCGCAACCCGGCAACCTATCTCGGGTCGAGCGCGGAATTCGCCGACCGAGTACTCGACCGCTTCGAGCACATCTCCGGAGAGGGTAGGAAATGAACGACGAAGATCGCTACGACGCCGGTATGGCGACCCGTCGAGAGGTACTCGGTGATGCCCACGTCGATCGGGCCGAGGCGCGAAAGACCGATTTCACCAACGACTTTCAGTCGTTCATCACTCGGTACGCGTGGGGTGAGGTCTGGACACGTCCCGGTCTGGATCGGCGGATGCGCAGCGCGATCACGCTCACAGCTTTGATCGCGCGGGGTCATTGGTCGGAGTTCGAGTTGCATCTCGGCGCCGCGGTCCGCAACGGTCTAACCCACGACGAGATCGGCGAGATCATTCTGCAGTCCGCAATCTACTGCGGTGTTCCGGCGGCGAACCACGGATTCGCTTTGGCCGCAACCATTCTCGGCACCGACGACCAGTCCTGAAATACCGATACCCTAGGAACATCCGTCATGGACCAACAGCCAATCACCCGCACGACAGTCGGCATCGTCGGCGCGGGTCCGGCCGGATTGATGCTGTCGCATCTGCTCGCTCTTTCCGGCATCGAATCCATCGCGATCGACGCCCGATCACGAACCGAGATCGAGCACACCCATCGAGCCGGCATTCTCGAGCGTGACAGCGTGCGCCTGCTGGTGGACACAGGAGTGTCGGATCGAGTCCTTGTCGAGGGACACGAACACAAGGGTATCGATCTTCGATTCAGCGGCGTCAGCCACCGCATCGACTTCCAGTCGTTGGTCGGTGCGTCCACCTGGCTGTACCCACAGACCGATGTCTTCGTCGACCTGGCAAACGCGCGCTCTCGCGATGGCGGTGATGTCCGCTTCGGAGTGACCGACACCCAGGTCGTCGATGTCACCAGCGCGACGCCGGGGATTGTGTTCACCGAGGAGGACGGGACACGTCGCGAGGTTCGCTGCGATTACCTCGTCGGCGCCGACGGCTCGAGGAGTATCTGTCGACGCGAGGTGCCGGAAGCTCTGCGGCGTCAGTACTTTCGCGAGTATCCGTTCGCGTGGTTCGGAATTCTGGCGCAGGCGCCGCGCAGTGCCGAGGAACTGATCTATGCGCGCTCCGATGCAGGTTTCGCTCTCATCAGTCAGCGCACGGACACGGTGCAGCGAATGTACTTCCAGTGCGACGCAACCGAAGACGTCGATCGCTGGTCCGACGAGCAGATCTGGGACCAACTGCAGACCAGACTCGCGGGCGAGGACGGCTTCCGGCTGGCCGAAGGCCCGATCCTGGAGAAGACGGTCCTGCCGTTCCGCAGTTTTGTACAGGAACCGATGCGCTACGGAAATCTGCTGCTGGCCGGCGACGCCGCACACACCGTCCCGCCGACAGGCGCAAAGGGTCTCAACCTTGCACTCGCAGACGTGCGCGTGCTCGCGGAGACCTTGGAACTCGCGATCCTGAAAAACGATGTGGATGCCCTCGACGGCTACACCGCACGTGCCCTCGATCGGGTCTGGAAGGCGCAGCACTTCTCCTACTGGATGACCACAATGCTGCACCGTGTCGACGGCGCAAGCGACTTCGACGTGCAGCGACAACTCGGCGAACTGCGTTCGATCGTCGAGTCCGACGCGGGCTCGACCTACCTCGCCGAGGCATACACGGGTTGGCCGCGGTAGACCTGTCGTAGGGTGCCAGCGTGGACCTCGAACTAGCGCTGCGCCGCGTCGCGGAACACCGCCCGCAGCTGCAACCGCAGGCAGAATGGCACGCGGCGACCGCACTCGTCCTTGCGGTCGACCCCGAACCGCAGTTCATCGTCATCCGTCGGTCGACGCGCCGCGGCGATCCGTGGTCCGGTCATGCGGCGCTACCGGGCGGTCGGACGGACCCCGCCGATGACGACGTTGCGGCGACTGCCCGGCGTGAGACCTTCGAAGAAGTCGGTGTGACGCTGGGCGAGGCAGTCGGCAGACTCGACGATATCGGTGGTCGCATGTTCAAAGGTGTTGTGTCGCCGCTCGTCTTCGTCGTCGACGAAGCAGTTCAACTGACGCCCGATCCGTCCGAGGTGGCGGCAGCACACTGGGTTCCGTTGTCGTTGCTGTCCGACCGCCGTGCGCAGGTTCGGCATCCCGTCCGCATCGTGGGTCCGTGGCCAGGATGGGAATTTCGAACCGGCGCTGCACCGCCGGACGACTCCTTGATCATCTGGGGCCTCACACACCGAATCCTCTCGACGTTCATAGGGTTGGCGTCATGAGGTTCGAGATCGGTGTCGGCAGCGCGGACGACGTGCGCCGCATGGCGGACTTGGCGGCCGACGAGGGGTGGAATCCGGGTAACACCGACATTCAGGCTTTCTTCGCCACCGATCCGGGCGCGTTTTTGATCGGCCGTCTCGACGACGAACCGGTGACGTGTATTTCGGTGGTTCGATACGGCAGCGGCCTCGGCTTTCTCGGCTTCTACATTGCCAGGCCGACGGTGCGCGGCCAGCGTTACGGCATCCAGACCTGGCACGCGGGGATGGCGCGACTTGCCGGGCGAAACGTCGGGTTGGACGGTGTTGTCGCCGAGCAGGCGAACTACCGCAAGTCGGGATTTCGCAACGCCTGGAACAACATTCGCTACGAAGGTAGGCCTAGCGCTGCCGACCCACCTGCCGGCGTCGAACTGGTCGATGCGCGATCTGTGCCGTTCGATCGTCTCGCCGCATACGATCGGCGGCATTTTCCCGAACCGCGCGACAGCTTTCTAGCGCCCTGGATCTCCCTCCCTGAACGCGCTGCGCTGGTAGCGGTACGTGACGGCAAACTTGTCGGCTTCGCGGTCCTGCGGCAGTCTCGAGCGGCGGCACGCGTCGGTCCGCTGTATGCGGAGTCGCCTGACATTGCCGCTGCGCTTCTGTCGGCGTTGGCTACCAGAACAGGTGCCGAGGCGATCGCAATCGATATCCCGGACCGAAACCAGCCCGCGGTCGCAATTGCCGCCCAGGCGGGTATGCACCCGACCTTCGAGACAGCGCGGATGTACACGGGGGAGATTCCCGATGTCGACTATCGACAGCTGTTCGGCGTGACGAGTCTCGAATTGGGGTAGTAGTCAGCAGGTGAGGCTGATGTCCGCGGCCGATGCGAACGAGACGTGCACGTGGTCGTAGTGGTTCGCCGTTGCGCCGCCACGGTCTTCCATCATCGACCAGCCGCCGCCGTCGTTGTAGCGCTGCTGCCAGATCACGTAGGTGACGTTGAAGGCGTCCTGGTTCGCCAACACGTAGTTCGCGACTGCGTCGCCGAGCGCCGGGTCGGACATCATGAGGTCGAGAGCAAGTCCCGAACCGTGATCGCCACTGCCCCCACGGCCGTTGGCGGCACCGATGTCGGAGATCCCGAACACTGTCCTGAGAAAGTTGCCGACCTGAGCGACGTGAGGCTGTGCGCCAGCCAGCGACGTCTCACAAGGCGGGCGGCCGGCAACAGCGGCTGCTACGGGTAGCGCCGACGATGGCGGCGGCGTTATCCACACCAGACGTTGTGGCGGGTCTGGGGTGACGGCGGCAAGAAGTTCGGGTGCCGGGAGTGCGATCCGTGGCTCGGATGATGGAGCTTGCCCGTTCGCGACCCAGACGCCTGCTGAAACAAGTGCGGCAACGGCCAGGCCGATGACCGCGGCTGCGAAGCCTCGCGAGACGACCTTGTTGCCCAGGACGGGAGGCGTCCGAGCTGCGGTATTCGTGCGATGGCCACCAGACAATTTACCGAATCACTGCTTTCTCTTTTAACGGGCGATTTGCCCACGTTACAAAACCGAGGCCTGACTGTCACGTAAAAGTCGTCAGCGGTCGTCAGCTCAGCTACGGGAGTGATCGTGGCGACGTAGCGGAACGCAGATCCGTCGAAGGTCGTACAAGATCGATTGCAGTGCTGCGCCAGGCGGTTGATTTGTCGCTGTGACCTGCATGAAGTGGCCTTACCCGCTGCGACGAGGCGCGAGAAGCAAGAGCGGATGGTGCCTTTTCGCGCGCGCCGCGCGACATAGGGTGATCGTTTGCCCAGGCGTTGCCGAACTCACAACACGTCACGGTTCGTTATCAGCCGCTGAGGTTTCCGGCTCGCCCCACTCGCTTGCCAGGCGGATTGCTCTGCGCCAGCGTTCCAACTCGCTGGCCCGACGCTCGGCGGACATGGTCGGTCTCCACTCTGCGGCGAGTTGCCAGTTCTGTCGAAGCACAGCCTTGTCCGGCCAGTACCCAGCGCCGAGTCCGGCCGCATAGCCGGCCCCCAGTGCCACCGTTTCGCTCATCATCGGTCGCAGTACCGGAATGTCGAGCAGATCGGACACCGTTTGCATCAGCAGGTTGTTCGAGGTCATGCCACCGTCGACCGCGAGTGATCGAACATCCAAGCCTGCGTCGGAGTTCATAGCTCCTACGACATCGCACGTTTGGAAGGCAGTTGCTTCGAGGATCGCTCGCGCGATATGTCCTCTGCTGGTGTAGCCGGTCAGGCCGACGACCAACCCCTGTGCGGCGTTGTCCCAATGGGGTGACAGCAGCCCCGAGAATGCAGGCACGATGTAGCAGCCACCGTTGTCGGTGACGGTGCGTGCGACCGTCTCGATCTCGGGTGAGGTTCGAATGAGTCCGAGCGTCGTCCGACACCAATCGACTAGAGCCCCTGCGATCGCGACCGAGCCTTCCAGCGCATACACCGGAGGCTCGCCTTCGATGGCGTACGCGACCGTCGTGATCAGTCCGTTTTTCGAGCGCACGGCGTTGGTGCCCGTGTTGAGAAGCAAGAAGCTGCCAGTGCCGAAAGTGCATTTCGCGGCACCGGCGTCGAACGCGGTCTGTCCGAAGAGCGCAGCCTGCTGGTCGCCGATCATGGCCGTGATGGCGATGCCGTTCACCGGGTCTTTCGTGGTGCCGAACCTCGCGACGGTGGATCGGATCCGAGGCAACATCTTTCGAGGAACGTCGAAGGTTGCCAGCAGTTCGTCGTCCCAGTCGAGGGTCGCCAAGTTCATGAGCATCGTGCGACTTGCATTCGTCGCGTCGGTGGCATGCACGCCCCCGTTCACCCCGCCCGTGAGATTCCACAGCAACCAGGTGTCGATGGTTCCGAACAGGATGTCGCCACGTTCAGCTCGCGGTCGAAGGCTGGGGTCGTTCTCGAACAACCAGCGCAATCGCGGACCCGAGAAGTAGGTCGAAAGCGGCAGGCCGGTGCGGGCGGTCAAGTCGGCGACGTCGGTCTCGGCTGCGATCGTGTTGACAATGTCCGCGGTGCGTGTGTCCTGCCAGACGATGGCGCGGTGCACCGGTCGCCCCGTGTGTCTGTCCCACAAGACGGTTGTCTCTCGCTGGTTGGTGAGTCCGATCCCAACGACCTGGCTTGGCTCGATGTCCGCGTCGGCGATCGCCTCGGGCAGGATGGCGCGGACCGTCTGCCAAATTTGCTCGGCGTCGTGCTCGACCCACCCGGGACGTGGGAAGAATTGCTCGTGGGCGCGTTGCGATATGGCGATCATGCGGCCCTGGCGGTCGAAGATCATGCAACGACTGGACGTCGTCCCCTGGTCGAGCGCGGCCACGTAGCGCTGGGTCACCGGCTTCTTCCGTGACCTAGTTCGCGTGAGATCGAACGTCCGGCGCGGACAACCTGGGCGATCAGTACCTGGCGCGGACGGCCGCGGGTGTCACAGATCTGTTCGGGCCTGCCATGGACGCCGACCGCGGCGACTACCGATCCACCCTTGTCGCGGATGGGAGCTGCGATCGCAGCCCTGTCGGGTTCGCATTCGTCGACCTCGGTTGCCCAGCCTTCGTCGCGCACCCTGGCAAGTTCGCGGTCGAGCTGAACCCTGTTCGTGATGGTGCGAAAGGTCAAGCTGTCCAAGTTGATTGCATCGATACTGCGATATGCGCCGGGGTCGTGTGCGAGCAGAATCTTGCCGAGGGCGGTCGTATGTAAAGGGACTTCCGAGTCGTCCGTGACGACCGTTGCGGGTCCGTCCGGCCCGAAGACATCGTGGACCTTCACCACTCGACCGTCGCGGTACGCCACAACCCTGGTCGCCGCGCCGGACCGCGCTGCCAATGCGTCCGTCCAGTTGATCGCCTGCGAACGAAGTTCGTTGAGGTCGATCCGCGATGCGCCGAGTCTGAACAGCGCAGGAGCTATGCGATAGCCCGTGGATTGGGGCGCTTGTTCGGCGAATCCCACCGACACCAGCGTCTGCAGCAGGCCGTGCGCAGTTCCTTTCGCGAGACCCAGAGTTTCCGCGATACGAGTCAGTGCGACAGGCTCGGCGTCTTCGGCCAACAGGCGCAGGATCGCCGCCGCACGTTCCACAGATTGCACCGGTCCCGGCATTTTCCCAGGCTACATGGGCTGCTCGCATCGTTCGGCATTGTCGAACGGCACGGTGTTCGACAATGCCGAACGCGGGCGGTTGGCGGGTGAGCCGCGAGCCAATAACGTCCGGTTCACGTCCTATTGGAGACCCAGGTCACACCGGCAGGGCGCTCGCGACTCGATTCACAACCACCGGGTCGAACGTCTTCTCGCAACCAAACAGGCCACAAGCTGGGAGCATAAAATGACAGCAACCGCCGTCGATACAAAAGATATCGACCTGCCGTCCACAAAAGTAAAAATTCCTGCGATCACCGGTGCACTCGCTGCCGAATTCTTCGGCACCTTGATCCTCGTGTTGTTCGGCGTCGGTGTCGTCGCGCAGGTCGTCGCAGGCGGACTCGGTGATCACGACAGCATCGCGTGGGCATGGGGATTCGGAGTGACGCTGGGCATCTACGTTGCGGCGCGTGTCAGCGGAGCACACCTCAACCCCGCGGTAACTGTTGCGCTCGCACTGTTTCAAGGGTTCTCCTGGCGAAAGGTGGCGCCGTACATCGCCGCGCAGACTGCCGGCGCATTCATCGCGGCCCTGCTGGTCAGATGGAACTATTCGGAAGCTCTCGCGCTTGTGGACCCTGGACACACCATCAAGAGTCAGAGTGTGTTTTCCACACTTCCCGGCAACGGCTTGCTGCCGGTGAGTGAGTTCGGCGCGCTCCGCGATCAGATCATCGGTACCGCGATCCTGGTCTTTCTCATCTTCGTGATCACCGACGCACGCAATTCTGTGGAGTTCGCGAACCTCACCCCGTTGATCATCGGGCTTGTCGTCGTGGGTATCGGAATGGCATGGGGTACGGACGCCGGATACGCAATCAACCCCGCTCGCGATTTCGGGCCTCGGCTGGCGTCGTACCTGACGGGGTACGGGACTGCGTGGCGAGACCAGTACGGGAACTTCTATTTCTGGGTTCCGATCATCGGCCCGCTCATCGGTGGTGTGATCGGTGGCGCCATGTACAAATTCGGTATCTCCCGCTTCCTTCCGAAACCGTCGAAGTCGGACGAGCCCGCCCAATCCCGTTAGACCACAGACCTTTAGGAGTAGTCATGGCTGATTACGTAGGTGCCATCGATCAAGGTACGACGAGCACACGATTTATGATCTTCGACCACGCGGGGAACGAGGTGAGCAAACACCAACTCGAACACGAGCAGATCATGCCGAGGCCGGGCTGGGTCGAACACAACCCCGTCGAGATCTGGGAACGGTCGACCTCGGTCGTGCAGACCGCGCTCAACAGCGCGCTGCTGCAGCCGAGCGACCTCGCCGCGATGGGCGTCACCAACCAGCGTGAGACGACCGTCGTATGGAACCGAAAAACCGGTCGCCCGTACTACAACGCGATCGTGTGGCAGGACACGAGGACCGACAAGATCGCGAGCGCGCTCGACCGGGACGGTCGAGGAGATGTCATCCGTGAGAAGGCGGGACTGCCACCCGCGACCTACTTCTCCGGCGGCAAGATCCAATGGATCTTGGAGAACGTTCCCGGCGCCCGTGCGGATGCCGACAGCGGTGACGCCCTCTTCGGCAACACGGACTCGTGGCTGCTGTGGAACCTCACCGGCGGACCGGACGGCGGCGTCCACGTCACCGATGTCACCAATGCCAGTCGAACCATGTTGATGAACCTGGAGACGCTCGACTGGGACGACGAGTTGCTCGGCTTCTTCGACATCCCGCGCCAGATGTTGCCGCAGATCCGGCCGTCGTCGGATCCCTCGGGATACGGAGTGACCTCGAAGTCCTTGGCGTACGGCGGAATTCCGCTGACCGGCGATCTCGGGGATCAGCAGGCAGCCATGTTCGGGCAGGTCTGCTTCGCACCGGGCGAAGCGAAGAACACCTACGGGACCGGAAACTTCCTGCTGCTCAACACCGGTACCGAACTGGTCCGAAGCAAAAATGGCCTGCTGACCACGGTCTGCTATCAATTCGGCACGGACGCACCGGTTTACGCGCTCGAAGGATCGATCGCGGTCACCGGATCGGCCGTGCAGTGGTTGCGCGATCAGTTGGGAATCATCGCCGGCGCTGCCGAGGTCGAGTCGTTGGCTCGGCGAGTCGACGACAACGGCGGAGTCTATTTCGTGCCCGCGTTCTCGGGCTTGTTCGCACCCTATTGGCGTAGTGACGCACGCGGTGCCATCGTCGGACTGAGTCGCTACAACTCCAACGCTCACATCGCTCGTGCGACCCTCGAGGCGATCTGCTATCAGAGTCGCGACGTCTCCGAGGCTATGGAAGCCGACTCCGGCGTCCATGTCGAAGTACTGAAGGTCGACGGCGGAGTCACCGCCAACAACCTCTGCATGCAGATGCAGGCCGACATCCTCGGTGTTCCGGTCAGTCGTCCGATCGTCGCAGAGACCACCGCGCTCGGAGCCGCCTATGCGGCAGGGCTGGCAGCCGGCTTCTGGAAGAACACGGACGAACTGCGCGAGAACTGGAACGAGTCCCATCGATGGACTCCCGAGTGGACCGAAGAGCAGCGCACAGCCGCGTACGCAGGCTGGAAGAAGGCCGTCACACGCTCGCTCGACTGGGTCGACGTCGAATGATCGATCTCCGAAATCCTGACCGCACGAACCGAAGGGCCGTTGAATCATGAGCACAGCACAACCGTTGAGTCCGTCCGAACGCTCGACTGCCCTGCGGCGGCTCGCCTCCGAGGAACTCGACATCCTGGTCATCGGCGGCGGTGTGGTCGGTGCAGGGGCGGCGCTCGATGCCGCTACGCGAGGTTTGAAGGTCGGCCTTGTCGAAGCCCGTGACTACGCGTCCGGGACGTCGAGCCGGTCGAGCAAACTCTTTCACGGTGGACTGCGGTACCTCGAGCAGTTCAACTTCGCCCTCGTGTTCGAGGCTTTGCGGGAGCGCTCGCTGGTGCTGAACACGCTGTGTCCGCACCTCGCCCGCCCGGTGCCCTTCATCTATCCGTTGCAGAAGGTGGTCGATCGCGCATATGTCGGGCTCGGCATCGGGGTGTACGACGCGATGGGTGCCGGTCGCGGCGTTCCCGGCCATCACAAACACCTCAGCAGGCGCAAAACCTTGGAATCGTTCCCGTCCGGGAAGCGGTCGGCGATCCGTGGCGCGGTTCGTTTCTACGAGGGACAGGTCGACGACGCTCGACACACGATGATGCTCAGTCGGACGGCGGCGGACTTCGGTGCGTTGTGCGCCAACAGCACTCGCGTGGTCGGCTTCCTACGCTCGGAAGACCGAGTTGTCGGAGCCACGGTGACAGACCTGGAGACCGGGCAGACGTTCGATATTCGGGCGTCCCAGGTCATCAACGCCGCAGGCGTCTGGACGGACGAAATCCAGGAAATGGTCGGTGGCCGTGGTCAATTCCAGGTCCGCGCGTCGAAGGGCGTGCATCTGGTGGTTCCGCGCAATCGGATCAATTCCGCGACCGGCATCATCACCCAGACCGAAAAGAGCCTGCTGTTCATCATTCCGTGGGGCAGCCACTGGATCATCGGTACGACCGACACCGACTGGGCGTTGGACCTTGCGCATCCGGCGGCGAGCGAGACCGATATCGACTATCTGCTCACGCATGCCAACGCGTTGCTTGCCGATCCGCTGACCCGTGACGACGTTGTCGGCGTCTACGCCGGTCTGCGGCCGTTGCTCGCAGGTGAGTCCGATTCGACGAGCAAGTTGTCACGTGAACACGCCGTCTCCAGCCCAGTGCGCGGGCTCACCGTTATTGCCGGTGGCAAGTACACGACCTATCGGGTGATGGCGAAAGACGCGGTCGACTCCGCTGTGCATGGCCTGGAACGCAACGTTGCGAAGTCGTGCACCGAGCGGGTGCCGTTGGTCGGCGCCGATGGCTATCTCGGCGCATGGAACTCTCGTCAACTCACGGCCGAGCGGACCGGGTTGCACGTGTCGACGATCGAGCATCTGCTCGGACGATACGGAACGTTGATGTCCGAAGTGCTCGCCTTGATCGCCGAACGTCCAGAATTGAGCGCACCGCTTGCTGCCGCGCCCGAGTACCTGCGGGCGGAAGCGTATTACGCAGCTAGCCACGAAGGAGCGCGGCACCTCGAGGACGTGCTGACACGGCGAACCAGAATCTCGATCGAGGTGCCCGATCGCGGAATCGGTGCCGCGCGTGAGATCGCCGACTTGATCGCCCCTGTATTGGGTTGGGACGCAGCCGATATCGCTCGCGAACTCGAGCACTACGGTGCGCGTGTCGCTGCGGAGATCGATTCCCAACACCAGGCAGACGATCTGACGGCCGACGCATCGCGATTGGGGGCACCCGACGTGCGAATGGGCGCCTAACGATCGTGGTTGAGGTTCAGTAGGTGGCTGCGGAGCATCCGGCTCGCGCATCGAACGGGGGCTGATTACCGAGCCTGGGAGGACTTGCGGACTCCCAGGTAGATGCCACGACGAACGATCAGCGGCCGCAATATGCTGCGGACCGCCCACGACGGGATCCGAAATGCGCGGCCGTTCGGGGCGAACACCTGCAGACCATCGGGCTGTGTGCCGACCACCGAACCCCAGCGCCGCCGCGGCGGTCGGTACGTGCGTAGCGGTCGTCCGGCGAGTTCGGCGCGAATGTTGTGTGCCAGCAACCGATCCGCTCTGTTGCGTGCCGACGAGCGCAGCGGATCGGTTGCTGCGACGTCACCGATCGCAAATACTCGAGGGTGCCCCGGTAGGTGCAGGTCCGGTGCCACGCGAACGAACCCGTCGTCGTCCAGAAGTTCGGCGGGCAGCCAATCGGTGTTCGGCCGCACCCGACCGATCGCCCAGAGCACGGCGTCGGCGGTCACCGCAGGCTGACCGCCGACCCATTCGATGGTTTCGTCGGTGATTCGGTCGAAGGCGAATCCGGCAGGGACGAGAGCGCGATGGTTCGGGTGCCAGAACCCGTTCGTCACTCCGGTTGCTACGACGAGGACGTCGTACTGTTCCTGTGCTGCCGTATTGTCCGAAAGTTGAATGGTGACAGTCCTATTCACAAGATCGGCGCCGATCATGAGGCCGTGGACGCTACGAAACGAATCCAGCCGATGGAATCTGTCGAACGCGATCCGATAGTCGGCCGACCACACGTCGGGTCGGCTGAGCCGACTACCGAGTTCCTGCCCGCTCACCAAGCCTGGCTTCGACGAGATGCCGACCACGTCGGCGTGCCGAGCCAGCCGGATCGCCGTCAGAAGACCGCTGTCGCCGAGACCGGCGACGACCACCCGTGGTCGGCTCACACCTGAACTCGGCGTGGCGGACGTGGCACGAAGCGCGGTACTCGGTCGATGACAGCCTGATAGGCGGGCCGTCGTTCGAGGCTGCGTTTCTCCATCAGAGGGATGCTCGCGCCGAGGAACATGGCCAGCATGGCGGCGACGCCGACGAGAAGCCACCACCAGCCGGAAGGCGATCCGGCAATCCCGAACAGTGCCAAGGCAAACCAGAAGCCGACCTCACCGAAGTAGTTCGGGTGCCGCGACCAACTCCACAGTCCACTCGCCATGACCTGGCCCGGTTCACGCTGCCGTGTGAAGCGGTGCATTTGCAGATCCGCGACGAGTTCGATCGTCACTGCAACGAGGCCGACGACGAAGGCAACGAGGTCGAGCCAGCCGAATGCCCGTCCGGATGTCGTCACCGCCACGTATGCAGGCACGAGACCGAGGAACACCTGCGCGGTCGGCACGAGATGAATTGCGGCGAGGTCGACGAGCAACTCGCCGCGACCCGCACGCTCCCGGAGCAGCCGGTATCGCCAATCTTCATGGTGCAGACCGGGAAACGAGTACGCCCAGTTTCCGGTCAGCCGAATGGACCACAGCACAACAAGTATCGTGACCAAGGCGTTGCGGACCTGGTCCGTATCCTGGCCGGCGGTCACCCACCAGTACACGGTCAGCAGCGGTGGTAAGACACTCCAGTACGCGTCGTAGCAGCTCGAGTTGCGGCAGTAGCGACTGGCTGCGAACACCACGAATGTGGCGAGCACGTCGGCGATCAGCGAGTCGAGCCACAGGTGTTGCGTGTTCGGTCCGAGCTCGAGCCATGCGAGCCCGACCGCGAACGCGACGATGTAAACGACCACGATGCGTGCCAGCGACGCTGCTTTGCCCACAGCGCAACACTAGAACCTGACGCGAGTCGCGTGTAGTCAGTCAGGCAGGTTGGCTTCGATCGCGGCTACGACCTCGGGTGAATCGGGTGTGACGGTCGGTCCGAATCTGTTGGCAACCGTGCCGTCGGGAGCGATGAGGAACTTCTCGAAGTTCCAGCCGATGTTGTCGGCCGATTTACCGTCCGCGAAGGCAGTTTTGGTGAGCTCGGCGTACAAGGGGTGACGGTTTGCGCCGTTGACGTCGGTCTTTGCCAGCAACGGGAACGTCACACCGTATTGCGTCGAGCAGAAGGTCTGTATTTCTTCGGCACTACCCGGTTCTTGACCGCCGAACTGGTTGGACGGCACACCGATCACGGTCAATCCGCGGTCGGCGTACTTCTCCGCGATGGCCTCCAGCGCGGTGTACTGCGGCGTCAAGCCGCACCGCGACGCCACATTGACGATCAACACCGCCTGCCCCTCGTACTCGCGCAACGCTGTGGCGGTGCCGTCCAAACGGGTCAGCTCGATGTCTCTGATATCGGTCATGGGTCCGACGGTACCGGGGCCGATAGATGCGCTGACTAGTGCCGCTCCTCCAGGCCGACCGCATCGCGGAGTCGTTCTGCGGCAGCACGCAATTCGGGATCGTCTCGCGCCGATGATTCCAACAGTGCGGCGATTGCCTCTGCCATCACGTTGAGCTTCTCGTGTGACGACTCGCTTGCGCGGCGACTAGCGTTTTCGAGCAGCACGACAACCAGTAGCGTGAAGACACTGCCGACTGTGTGTATTGCCGCTTGCCAGGTTTTGAGGTCGGTCCAGAGCGGAACACTGATCAACCACAGAGCGACGATCCCTGCGCACAGGACGAAGAAAGGTGCCCTGCTGACCGTGTGATGCGCGAACTCGACGAATCGGTCGAACACGGATCGCCCGTCGCCACCAGCTCGATCTTTCGCAGCTTCGCTCCGCTGCTCCATCGCACCGAGTTTAGTCCGGTTTTCCGCGCCCGGTATGTCTTACTTTCAGAGTCTTCTTGCCGCGGATGACGATCAGTTCTTCTTCGTCGCAGTTCGGCTCGCAGAGCCCTCGGTCCCGTAGGTAGGGGCGGCGGCTCGACAGCACGGGACCGAAGGGAATGCGGGTACGTTGTACAGTCGTCGCGTCGAATACTCTGTCCTGCAACCGTTCCAGGGTCCGAGCTTCGCCGCTGAACTCGGATTGCACGACCAGCAGGGTGCCGCCGGGGCGGAGCAGGTCGAAGGCTCGATCGCAGAGCGGATCGAGGACGGAACGCCCGTCGTCGCCTGCGTCCCATCGCTGGGCGCCAACTGCGCCCGGTGTTGCGGATGACGCCGGAACGTACGGCGGGTTGGACACAATGATGTCGAACGACTCGGTCGCCGGCAGGCAATCGAAATTCCCACGATGCACAGAGATCGACAGTCTGTTGCGCCACGCGTTCAGTCGAGTGGTCAGAACAGCGGCCCGAGAGATGTCGACAGCCACGACCCGCGCCGCGCCCAAGGTCGCGGCGGTCATTGCCAGTACGCCGCTTCCCGTGCACAAATCGAGTACGTCGCGACCGGCGACACCTTCGTGGAGAAGTGCCGTTGCGATGAGAGCCGAGTCCTGCTGCGGGCGATAAACAGTGGGCGGCACCCAGGTCCGGGGCAGTTGCGCAACGGTGACGCCGCCGAGATCGACAGACATCGTTTCGTTTTCGAGCATCGACCAGCCGCCTTCGTCGTTGTGCATCATGGTCCGGAGAACATTTCGATAAGGACCGGTACCGAACACGATTGCTGTGTCCGGCACCGCGCGAGAGCGGCTGGCTGCACTGTCGACGCGAATCGGTCTGGCCCTCAAATCGATTCGGCCCTCAAATACCCGCAGGGCAAAGCGACGAAACATGCTCGCAACAGTTTGGCGATCGGCGTGCGGGGTATTCGCCGTTGAACGCCGAACATTTAGGTAGGTACCCAACGTTGCTGACATCTGCAATCACCGCTGCGCTGCCCACTGCGCGGGGGCCGCTGTCGATGGCGGTGCTAGCGGCTCTGACAACGGATCCGTCGCAGTCGACGCCGTTCAGCGTGGCTGTCGATGGTGCACATCCCTACGGTCCGGACCTTCACCTTGCGCTTTACGTCTGTTATGAGTTGCACTATCGGGGTTTCGCGGGCGTCGACGGCGATTGGGAGTGGAACGTCGACCTTCTGCGGTTGCGGGCCGCGATGGAAAGGATCTTCCTCGACTATGTGCGCGACAACGTAGAACCCGGTGAGGATGCCAATGCAGAAATGGATGCACTTTCGCGCGAACCTGTCGATGGCTCCGGCGCGTCGTACTACTTGAGGGACCACGGATCCTGGGAACAGATGCGCGAGTACTTCGCACTGCGGTCGCTCTATCACCTGAAGGAGGCCGACCCGCACGCGTGGGCGATTCCACGACTGACCGGTCAGGCCAAAGCATCTTTCGTAGCAGTGGAATTCGACGAGTACGGCGGCGGTCGAGGGGATCGAGTGCATCAGGCGTTGTTCGCTGATCTGCTTGCCGCGGCCGACCTCGATTCTGCCTATCTCGGCTATATCGATCATGTGCCCGCCGAGGCTCTTGCCACAGTGAACCTGATGTCGCTCTTCGGTTTACGACGTTCGTTGCGTGGTGCCGTTGTCGGTCACTTCGCGGCGACGGAGACTACGTCGTCTCCTGGGTCCAAACGGCTGGTTCGTGCGCTGGAGAGAATGGCGGCTCCGGAGCCGTGCATCGCTTTTTATGCCGAGCATGTCGAGGCGGATGCGGTGCACGAGCAGGTCCTGAGGCACGACGTCGTCGGTGATCTCATCGCTCGCGAGCCAGAATTGGAAGCCGACGTCGTGTTCGGTATCCGCGCAGGCGGTTTCGTCGAGGACAAACTGAGTGACTATCTGCTTTCGGCTTGGGAACACGACCGAACCGCACTCGTCACCAGCTAGGCCAAAGTCCCTTTGCGGCGGTGGCTCGTGTCGCACAACGGGTAGGACGCGCTGCGTCGACACGTACAGATCGCGACGACGAACCGATCCGACCGCACGTGGGAACCGTCCGGCAAGGTTATGTCTACCGGGCCGTCGGCCAGGATCGGACCGTTCTTGACTATTCGAATATTGTTGACACCCATTGGTTTTCGATGCCGATCGGTTGTGGGCCACGCGGTCGTGTTGGCATAGAGACGCTTCGGGAATAGCCCGTCTCGACCTTCGTCAAACTTGTGTCGATGAAACCGAAATAGGCGCACCCACCGACGAAACGGTGGGTGCGCCCGGTTGGCTTGCGGATGTCGATCAGGCGTTGATCTCTTGTCGGCTGGAACTGTGGCCGATCTTGATCTTTCTCGGCTTTGCCTTCTCGGCTACCGGAATTCGCAGTTGTAGTACGCCGTCGGTGTAGTCGGCGTCGATGTGTTCGGTGTCGAGGTTCTCGCCGAGGAAGAGCTGCCGACTGAACACTCCGCGGGGTCGTTCCGCCGCGATCATTTCCCGGTCCGCATCGAAGCCTCGGCGTTCGGCACGCACCGTGATCACGTTGCGCTCGATGTCGAGGTCGAGTGAGTCCGGGTTCATGCCCGGAAGATCCAATTGGACGACGAACTGGTCACCATCTCGCCAGGCGTCCATGGGCATTATCGCGGGCCGTGCCGGCGTACCGAGCGCCTGTTGGGTCAGGCGGTCGAGATCTCGGAACGGATCGGTGCGCATCAACATCGTGGCCACCTCCAACTCTCCAATCTGATTCGGTGTGTGCCGGTTTTCTTCTTCAACCGACATAGATTTGTTGTATCACCGTCAGAAGATATAGGCAAGGGGTGATTCAAACTTTTCGACGATCGTTTGGCGGCCATCACAAACGGGGAATCGGCAACTGACACGCGGCAGCGCGCCAGTCGAGCAAAGAGGAGTTTCAATGGCGAAGTACAGGGTCCTGAATCCATCCGAGGAAGTCATCGACACGAAGGAGTTCTCGAGTTCGCAGGACGCCTACGAGTGGTTCAACAACATCGAGGTGCCGTCGAACGAACTGGGCTACCGGATGGAGGTCGATCACGACGGCGAGTGGGCCATGTTCGACCAGACCGACGGTGTCGAGTCGACGAGCTAGCCTGCCGCTTTCACGGTAATTCCTTCGGAGTTGGTGTCGTACATGAAGAAAGGTG
>NZ_JBIMSN010000020.1:0-76021 GCF_043944905.1 Antrihabitans spumae | reverse complement strand
CCCGAAACAGCTCCGTCACGAAACCGTTCCCGCCGATCCACCCCCATTAGTCTTTTCGGAGGTGCGGCCCTCCGAAAGGACTCACGAGCCGCGTGCGGCCTACTGTGACCCCCGTGCAACTGTTGATGATTCGCCACGGCCTCCCGCTGCGGTCGGTCGAGAACGCGGACCCACCCCTCGCCGACCTCGGCGTCGAGCAAGCCCTGCGGGTTCCTGCTGCCATCGCCCGGCACAAGATCGTCCGGGTCGTCAGCAGCCCGCAGCAGCGGGCGCGACTCACGGCGGCGCCGACCGCAGAACGGCTCGGCCTCGCGGTCGACATCGTCGACGACCTTGCCGAATACGACCACACGATCGGCGCCTACATCCCGATCGAGGACGCCAAGGTCGAGTTTCGTGAGGCCTACGAACGCATCAAAGCAGGCGAGCTGCCCGAGTTCGTCGACCCCGCGGCGTTCAAGAAACGGGTGATCGACGCGGTCGGCGCTATCGTCGCTGCAGCCGAGCACACCGATACCGTCGTCGCGTTCGCGCACGGCGGCGTGATCAATTCCTACCTGCAGAACGTGCTCGGCAACGCGAAGACGCTGGCCTTCCCGATCGAATACTGCTCGGTCACCCGCATCCTCTTCTCGCGCGACGGGAGGCGCACTGTCTCGGCCGTCAACGAGACGGAGCACGTCTGGGATCTGTTGCCGCGCAATCAGTGACAGCTACAGACCCGGGATTCGCCCGTTTCTGAACAGGTCGACGAAGATCTGATGATCCTGGCGAGCACGCGCGCCGTAGGCATGGGCGAAATCGACGAGCATGTCAGGGAACGCATCCTCGTCGACAGCGATCAAGTCGTCTATCGCCACCTCGGTGGAGAACGGCACCAGCGAATGCCCGCTCGACGACTCGTCGGCGGCGGCGTGCATAGTCGCCGTCGCGCGGCCGAGGCATTCGACGACCGCATGGAGGTCGGCGGACTCGTTGAGGTCGGTCCAGTCGAGATCGCTTGCGTAGGGCGATACTTCGGCGACGAGCTGACCCTGCGCCCGCAGCATGGCGTAGCCGAGCCAGGGATCGCTGTGCGCTTGCAATGCACGTTGCGAGATGACGGTGCGCTGACCTTCGTGTTCGAAGTAGCCGCGGATGTCCGTGTCGGTGACATGTGCCGATACCGCGGGCGTCTGTCCCTGCTTCATGTAGATGACGACGTCGTTTTCGAGTGCGTCGGTCGGACCTTCCAGCAGCAGGTTGTACGACGGCAGTCCGGCGCTGCCGATCCCGATACCGCGCCGACCGACGACGTCCTTGACGCGCAGTGCGCCCGGCCGCGCGCTGTTCGACTCTGGGAGGGTCGGCAGGTGCGCCTCGAAGGCTTCGAGCACGTCGCGACGGGTGTCGTCGTCGAGGAGGAATGACCCGCCGCCGTCACGAAAACGCCGATCGAAATCCTCGATCACGGTTTGGCTGTCCAGCAACGCAACTCGGGTCTGCAAGCGTGCGCTGTGCAAGGTGTCCAAGATCGGGCCCGATGCCGTGTCGAGGGTGAACTCGGCCGCGGCCCCGTCGTGTGCGATCGCCGCGATCTGCTTGCGGTAGGCCTCACCCAGGGTCCGGACGAGCTCGGTGATGGTGTTGTCGGACAACGCTTTGGCGTATCCGATCAGCGCGACGCTGGCCGCGAGCCGCTGCACGTCCCAGGTGAACGCGCCGACGTAGGCCTCGTCGAAGTCGTTGACGTTGAAGACGAGTCGGCCTTCGGCGTTGAGATAGGTGCCGAAATTCTCGGCGTGCAGGTCGCCGTGAATCCAGACTCGACTCGTTCGGTCGTTCAAGAACGGATCACCGTAGGAGTCGTAGGGCGCGGCTGTGAGGTCGGCTAGAACAGTCCTGCGGTCCCGCGATAAAACGCGAACGGCGTCGCCGCCATTTTTCGGAATTTGACGCGAAATGCTGCGGCATCCGCGGCTAGCAACTCGGCGAACGCGGCATCGAATACCCGCAGGATCTGCTCTGCCCGTTCGGGTTCGCGATCGGCGGCGACAAGCTTCTCGGCCATCTTTCGGACGTTACGCATTTCTGGACAAGAGCGAGGTCGTATGGCATTGTTCACAGTGTCCACAAGTTGATCGGAGAGCAGAGGCCACATGACATCGAACGAGCAGATCCTTCACATCAACGACGTCGACCTCTGTGTCGAAACCTTCGGTCGGTCGACCGATCCCGCGATCGTTCTGCTCGGCGGCGCGGGTAGCTGCATGCTCTCCTGGCACGAGGATTTCTGCGAGATGCTGGCGGCGGGCGGACGGTTCGTCGTTCGCTACGACAATCGCGATCATGGCCGCTCGACCCACTACGAGGTCGGCAACCCGACCTACGACATCGGCGATGTCGTCGACGACGTCATCGGTTTGCTCGATGCCCTGCACATCGAACGCGCGCACGTGGTCGGCGTCTCCGGCGGTGGCGCCGTCGCCCAGTTGCTCGCCATCGAGCACGCTGACCGCCTCGCCACAGTCACCCTGTCCTCGACCACCCCCGGCGGCCCAGGCCACGAAGCGCCCGACCTGCCGACGATGTCCGAGGCGCTGCGCGCATCCTTCGAAACCGAACAACCCGAACAGAATTGGTCGAACCGCGACGAGACCGTCGCGAGCCTCGTCGACTTCGAACGAATCTTCGGCGCTCAGTCCGTACCGTTCGACAAGGATGCGGCCCAACAGTTCTGGGAGCGTGTCTACGACCGCTCCGACAGCATCGGCGCCCAGCTGACCAACCCGTTCATGGTCGGTGCAGGCGATCCGTGGCGGGACCGGCTCGCGGACATCACAACCCCGACCCTCGTGCTGCACGGCACCGAAGACCCGATGTTCCCACACGAACACGGCGAGGCTCTGGCGAAGGAGATCCCGGGAGCGCAATTACTCTCGATGGAGGCCGTTGGTCACGAAAACCCGCCACGGCGGGTATGGGACGTGGTCGTGCCTGCGATCCTCGAGCACACCGCACGTCGTTGGAACTGAACCTGCACGAACAAGAGGAGTTCGACGTTTCCATCGATGACGCCAAGACCGACGACAGGCCAGGGCTGGACCGCGCACTCACCGAGGCTTTCGAGCAGGTCGAGATCTCGATGACGGGCGACGTCGCCCTGTTCACAGCCCGCGGTCCGCGTCGGCGACTAGGATCGCCAACACAGCTGTCTTCCTAGGATCCACGCTGCCGAAAGGTGCACTGTGACAGAGCAATACCAGGCCCAACTACTCGACGAATCGATCGCCGAGGACAAGGCCGAGTTGACGCGTCTGCGTGCCAATCCCGACATCACCTTCCTGGATACCTTGGAAACGCAGCGCGCCGGTCTCGCAAAACTGCTCCCCGCAGCCAGTGCGGACATTCTCGAGGAGAACCCCCGCTGGGCGTATTACCCCTGGCGCGCAACGGCCGTCGCGATACTTGGGCCGAAAGGCTTCGAACGTTTGCGACTGGACCGCAACCGCAACAAGATCACGGTGGAAGAGCAGCAGCACTTTCGGACGCTGACGATCGGGGTGATCGGACTCAGCGTCGGTCACGCGATTGCGCACACGTTGGCACTCGAAGGGCTGTGCGGTGAATTGCGACTGACGGATTTCGACGAGATCGAACTGTCGAACCTCAACCGCATACCAGCGACGTTGCTCGACCTCGACCTCAACAAGGCCGTCGTCGTCGCGCGGCGGATCGCTGAACTCGATCCCTACCTTTCCCTCGTCGTCCACACGGCTGGCGCGACACCCGACAACATCGACGAATTCAGCGACGGCCTCGACATCATGGTCGAGGAATGCGACTCGCTCGACATCAAAGTGCTTGCGCGACATGCGGCGTCGAAACGCGGCATACCAATCCTGATGGAGACGTCCGACCGCGGAATACTCGACGTCGAACGCTACGATCTCGATCCCGACCTGCCATATTTCAACGGGCTACTCGGCGACGACGTCGATTTCACCACGTTCGCCGACCTCCCGATGGCCGAGAAGGTGCCGCACGTCTTCCGAATTCTGCCGCCTTCACAGTTGTCGTCGCGCATGGTGGCGTCGGTTTCCGAAGTCGGCAAAACCTTGTCGACGTGGCCACAGTTGGGTAGCGACGTCCAACTGGGCGGTGCGAGCGTCGCCGCTGCGGTGCGACGGATCGGTCGCGGCGAACCCCTTGCATCGGGACGGACGAGCGTCGACCTGCAGACCGCTCTCGATCGAGTCGTCGACCCGCGCATCGGCGACGACCACATTCGCGAAGGTGCTTAACGAGGGCCCAGGTCGATCACACGATCGGCAAGCACCTGCGTTACGTCCTCGACCGGTGTCGGCGGAGCCAACAGACGTCCTTGTGCGCGAGTGCAACCCACACTCAGCAGCGTTTCCAACCCGATCTGCGTTTCGAGGCCCTCCGCGACAACCGACATATCGAACGATTCGGCGAGGTCGACGATGGACGTCACGATCGCTAGATCGTCGGGACTGCGACCCAGCTTCTGAATGAAGCTCCTGTCGATTTTCAGCTGGTCGACTTCGAGTTGCTTCAGATGGGTGAACGAGCTGTAACCAGTGCCGAAATCGTCGATCGCGGTCTTCAGGCCGAGGTGTTTGAGGGCTTCCAACGTGACTCGAGCCCGGTCGAGGTCCTGTACCAGCACATGTTCGGTGATCTCGATGCACAGCGCCTTCGGATCGATCCCGACATCGCTCACGATCGTCGCCACATCATCGACAAAGTTGACGCTGACGAGCTGGACCGGGGAGACGTTGACCCGCATCCCGAAGTCGTCGTCGATGATGCCGGCATCGCGCCAGCGCACCCACTGCTCCGCCGCACGGCGCACGACCCACCGGTTGAGTGCGCCCGCGAGATTCGCTGATTCGGCTGTTCCGACGAACGACTCGGGTAGCAGTAATCCTCGCGATGGGTGCTGCCATCGGACGAGGGCTTCGACACCGAGAATCCGACCGGACCTGAGGTCTACTTCCGGCTGGTAATGCAATGTGAGGGCGTCGTTCTGGATCGCGGACCCAAGATGAAACTCGACGTCGTCGCGCAAAGCGTGCAGCTTGCGCATCTCGTCGGTGAACACAGCAACTTCGTTGCCGCCTGCCGCCTTCGCGGCGAGCATCGCTTGGTCGGCGCGCCTCATGACATCGCTTGCGGTGTCTCCTGCTTCGGCCATGGTTACGCCGATACTGACGGTGCGGCTCACGGGTTCCGCTCCGATGGAGACACGTGCACTGACGAGCTTGCGCAGGCGTTCGGCATGCTTCGACGCAATTTCGAATGACATCGGTTGTGCGGGAACAATTATGAACTCGTCGCCACCGAGTCGCGCGATCATGTCCCGTGGCTCGCTGTGATCTTTCAGGCGTTTCGCGATGACGCGGATGAATCGGTCTCCCGCGTCGTGACCGAGAAAGTCGTTGATGGTCTTGAGTCGATCGACATCGAGGAAAAAGGCGATCAGTCCTGGTTGCCTCGTCTGCAGACGCTCCTCCAGGTGGCCGATGAGGGCTCGACGATTCGACAGATTCGTCAGATCGTCGTGCATCGTCGAGTAGATCAACGATTCCTCGGCCTCTATCCGACTCTTGAGCTGGGTGAGCATCGAGGCAATTGCGTTCATGGCCTCGACCTCGTCGGCGGTGAAAACCATGTCCCCGAACTTGGTGAGCGAGACGAATCCCACGGGCCGGGGTCCGACAACCAGCGGCGTTGCCAAAACAGAAGCACCGGTGAGCGCCGCGACGGCCTCTTCACCCCAGGCGAGTCGAGCCACCTCCCGGACCTGCTCCTGATAACGCTTCGCAGAACCGTCGCCGGGGCGCACGGATACTGTCACAACGGAATGTTCCGCTTGGGCGAAAACTTCGTCTGCGCCCTCGAAATAGACGCACGCCATGGGATCGGGGTCGGGCACGCTTTCACGCACTGGACTTTCGGCAACCATCAGCGACGCGCGAATCGTATGGTCGGTGTATCGCAGACACGTGTGGTCGACGCCGAAGAACTCGCGCAGTTCGTGCAGGATCTCCTGGATCACCGGAATTGCCGTCGTCGCCTGGGAGGCCAAGAGACGCTGGCCGATCGAAATGACAAGCTCGCTGAGTTCCGCCGCCGAGGATCGGTCGGCCATCTGCGCGTTCATCTGCATGGGTCGAGACTTCTTCCATCCGCGAGTGGCCGGGTTCGGCTGTGCGTGGCCATCTATTATCATGCCGTGTCCGAAAGCCTAGCTTCGTATCGCCTTACGCCGCAGACTCTGTTCGTCGTCACAACTCCGACGGAGTCGCCCCAACTCTGGACCGAATACCTTGCCGGAGCCCTGGCGGGATACCGACGATTCGACGTCGAGGCCGCACTGAATCTGGATCAGATCCGTGACGGGACCACATCGATCCGGTTCGCCGCAGCGGTCGACTCGTCCGGCACGGTGGTAGGGGGTGTTCGGTATGCACTCTACGAAAGCGCGGAAACAGCTTCGGCGGTTTTGATGTGGAACGGGTACGAGGGACGCGACGACCTCTACCGACTGGTCAAATCGCGCATCGACGAAGGAATCGTCGAGTCGAAGGCAGCATTCGTGTCACCGGATTCACCGGACAGACGGGAAATCGCACGGGCGATCGGGCGCGCCGGCGCAGTGGTGCCGATGGTGACAACGCAGGCCCGCTGGGCTCTCGGTGTCGCAGGCGACGACCACGCAATCGCTCACTGGCAGAGCGCAGGAAGTATCAAAGAGCCAGCCGATCTCCCGGGCGCTCCCTATCCGGACGCCCGCTATCACGCGACCCCACTGTGGTGGGATCGGACAACCTATCTCGACAATCCGCTGGCCGATCCTGTGCAGCGAGAACTGATTCGAAGCGAAGCAGCCCAGTTGGCGTCGGCGTTCGGTGCGGCCGGTCGAAACCGGTGACATCCGACGGTTGTTGTTAGGCTGCCGTTCACAGGTTGTGACGCAGAGGGGGTCGAGGGGAATTAGTAAAACGCACGGCACGATCGCGGTGATCAAGAACCCGGCCGACTACGCGTGGGCACATGCGTCCTTCACGAGTAAACCTGTGGGAGTCGTAGACCTCGCATCGCGGAAGATAAATGAGTGGGCGATCGCGCTGATCACGATCGAGGAACACTCGTCGGTCGCTCTTCACCCCGCGGATAGCAACCTTTTCGAGGCGGCCTGTGACGAGGTTCGAGAGACTCGCTCGATCACGGCCGCGAAATTGCGGATGCGGCCCTCGGGGATCGGCGCGACGTTTTGGTACGAGTGCGAGACTCGCTTGATCCCCGTGAACGACGGCGTTCGGTGGGGCTTACTCGAGATCACGACACCCTGCGCATCGACCGCTGGGCCGATCGCTAGAGCAGGTACCTAGTACCCGATACTCTGCGCCAGTCGAAGGCGCCGAGGCTACTTCTCTACTCTGTCGAGTGATTCCGCGTGGCGGCTGGCGAAACGTGTAGCGGTCTCGCTGTCGACTGTTATGCGCCCAGCGAGCCATAGGAGATAGTTGCGGTTTTCGGCCGCCGCGGCGTCGCCGCTCGGCTCCTGCTCGGCCACCTCGCTGAGGAACGACCCGAACGCGATCTCACCCAACTCGTGTGGCGTACGTCCGGGGCCGCCGTTCAGCTCGAAGAAGCCGATTGCGTAGTCGGCCACCAACTTGTCGGCGAACCGGACGAACGCTGCGTAGGACTGTTCCAACTGGGGAAGCAGCGAGCCGTGGACCCGACTCTGTTCGGCAAGACTCTGGCCGAGGCGTCGCTTGAGCTCCCGAACTTCCGCGACATCGCGACCGGGCGTACTCCGGCTGTCCGATGCGAACGGGGTCTGGCCGACCAAAGGCCGACCCGCCCCTTCCAGCGGGACCGGATCGCCACCCGACCAGGCATGTACAGCGCTGCCCGGTGTCCACCGAAGTCCCTTGTCGAGCTTCTGGAAGATCTGCGCTGATGGCGGCTCGAGACACGTACCCGATTCGTACTTCCTCAGGGTGGGCCCGCTCGGCCCGCCCGCCTGCTGCACATCGATCTGGCGGCGTAATCCTCTGCGCGCCTTGAGTATTGAAGCGAATCGCTGCGCGAGCGCGACGGCAGGATCCGGATCCATGCTGGTCAGCATACGCATCGCCGTCCTATCGACCGTCGATGCGACCAGCAGATTTACGTTCATACCGCTATTTTCGCTCATTTTCGTTCAGTTGCGTTGTGTTTTCGTTTTTCGTGCGATACGTTAGCTCGGCAGGCGCACCTGAGACGGTTTGCTCGCGACGGCGAACCGTCCACCCGGTGAAGGAGGGGATCACCGGGCGGACTGTTCGTGATCCGGGCATGCGGTCGTAACGGAGTGCCCCAATTCGGTTCTGTGGCAGCCCATCTCGCGCATACCGACGCGAATGCATGCACCCAGATCGATGCAGCAGGCAAAGGGGAGGCCGGTTCGCCGAATGGAGAACATCGACCGTGCGGAATTCGCGCGGCTACGCGAAGAGAATGCGGCACTCAAACACAAACTCGCCCGGAGCGAGGCCGTTCAGGCAATCTTGGCGGAAGCGCTAGAACTGTTCGACGGGATCGCCGTTGGCTCGCCGCCCGGGGAATCCGAGATCCCGGTGCTGCGGTTCGACGCGACGGATTACGCGACCTGGTTGAAACTCGACAAGCTGAACTGAACGCACTCACTCCACCTTGCTGCGAGCGCGTATGAAGGTCGCGATCTCGCGGGCGGTCACCTCGGGCTGATCCTCCGATACGCAGGTGTAGGTGTCCTCGATTTCGACGAGGGTCGCGTCGGCGAAGATCTCGGTCCACCGCTGGGCGTGAGCGAAGGGGAAGTACGGAAGCTTCCGCGGCCAGAGCAGCAGCACCGGCTTTGCAAAACCTTGCAACGTCTCGGCTGCCGCGATGGTGTCGCGATAGTCGATCGTGCGCAGGAACTTGCCGAGGTCACGACGCACACCTCGGTCGGAGACCAACGGACGGACCCACTCTCGTGTGATCTCGGCCGGTATCGGATACTTCACCAGCCATCGCAGCGCGAGTCGCTGCACCGCACTCAGACGCATCGGCTGCGCGCCGACCGTCAGCAGCCCGGGTACTCGGGCCGCGTACTGCAGAGCACGAATCGATCGCGGAAGGAAGTTGTCGAACGAGTCCGACGGCGTCAGCACAACGCGACAGACGCGGTCGCTGCCTCGAGCGATGGCCAACTGCACGACGGCGCCGCCGGTGTCGTTGCCGACCAGGGTCACGTCGTGCAGGTCGAGAGCGTCGATGAATTCGAGGACGAGCGCTGCGACGCCGTGCGGACTGATGTCCGCGTCGGGATTCATAGCGATCGTGTGTCCGCCGAGCGGCCAGTCCGGAGTGATACACCGGAAGTTGGCGCTCAGCGGTCCGACGACTTTTCGCCACAGGCTGCCCGCGACGAAGACTCCGTGCACGAAGACGATCGGTGGACCCTCTCCGGTGTCGCTGTAGCGGATCCGGCCTGCTGACAGTTCGATCTCCGGCATATGACTTCTCCCTGTCGTTGGGTTTCGCCGACTCGTAGTCGGTGAACATTCACTGGTCTCCGAGTATGGTGTCGACCTATGAGTGACGTCAAGCCCAATCGGCGCGAAATGTACGCAGCGCTGACGAAAGCGGCCGTCCTCGACGCGGCGAAGTCCCTCTTCGTCGACAAAGGCTTCACCGCAACCTCGGTCGAAGACATCGCCAAACTTGCTCACGCCAGCAAAGGCGCGGTCTATCACCACTTCAGCGACAAGCAGGCGATCTTCGCCGAGGTGTTCAGAACGTCGCAGAACGTCGTTCTGGGTAAGTCGCTCGAATCGATGACCGCCTCCGGGACACCCTGGGAGCAGATAGAGATCGGCACACGCGCGTTCCTGCGCGAATGCGTCGCCGACCATGAGGCGCTTGCTCTGTTGCGCCAGGTGATGGAAGTGCTCGGCTGGGATCGGGTTCGGGCGATCGACGAGGAGGTCGCAATGCCGTTCCTTCGTGCGACGCTTGCCGCACTCGTCGAGCAGGGCGAGATCCGTCCGGTCCCACTGGAAGCGGCCGCCGAGCTGCTGTTCAGTGTCTATTGCAACGCAATTCTCTACATGGCAGCGGCGACCGATCCCGAGCGTGCCACCACCGAGATGGAGACCGTCATCTTCGTGATGCTCGATGGATTCAAGAACACCCCTACGGGCGGTTGATCCACACAATTCGGACCGGGTACCGGTGATGACACGCGCGAGCAGGTTTTTCGCGCAAGGATTGTCGGGTGATCATCGACTGCGCGTTGTACCGCGACGGCCGACGCCAGCATCGGGACAAAATGGCTCTCAGCGACGCCGCTCAACGATGTACCGAGGGCGGCTTCGTCTGGCTCGGTCTGTTCGAGCCCGACAAGAACGAACTCGCCGAGGTGGCATCAGCCTTCGGACTCCATGAGCTCGCTGTCGAGGACGCGCAGACCTTCCACCTTCGACCCAAAGTCGAAGAGTACGAGGAAGGTTTTCATCTCGTCATCCTGCGGACGGCGCGCTACGACCCCGCGAAGTCGGAAGTCGAGTTCGGTGAGATCAGCGTGTTCATCGGCCACAACTTCGTCATCACCGTTCGCCAAGGTGCGGCTAGCGAATTGCACGGTGCCCGCGAGCGCCTCGAATCGCGGCCGAAATTGCTCAGCCTCGGCACGCAATCGGTGTTGTGGGCGATCCTCGATCAGGTCATCGACAGCTACACCCCCGTGGTCGCCGAACTGGAGAAAGACATCGACGAGGTCGAAGCGCTCGTCTTCTCCGGTGCCGTCGCACCGACCGAACGGATCTACTTCCTTCGCCGTGAAGTCAGCGATTTCTGGCGGGCGGTACACCCGTTGCTTTCCGCGACGACGATCCTCGAACGCGGCCGCTGGGCCGAGGAACTGACGCCGTACTTTCGCGACGTTCGGGATCACCTGCACCTGGTCACGAGGAGGTCACGGCGCAACGTGAACTCCTCGCGACGATCCTCGAGGCGAACATGGCCGTGATCTCCGTCGAGCAGACCAAGGTCAGCGTGCGGCAAAGCGCGTTTATGGAGCAGTTGACGATCATGTCGACCGTCTTCCTACCGCTGACGTTCGTGACCGGCTTCTTCGGCCAAAATTTCGACTGGCTCGTCGGAAACGTCGCCAGCGCGACAGCATTCGTCGTCTTCGGTCTCGGTGGTCTCGCAATCCCGTGCGTCGGGCTCTACACGTGGTTCCGAATGCGGATGGTCAGACGACGTGCGGCGCTACCGGTGGCTCAGCACGTTCACGACCCTGCGGTCCGGATCGCGAACGAAGAACCTGCGGACGCCCCACGGTTCGTCGGTCAGCGGATGCACGATTTGTAGACCGAACGTGACGGCAGCGTCGTAGGCAAGGTTCACGTCGTCGACCTCGACGGAGATCTCGGGCGATACCGCTGCGGAAGCATCCTCGGTGATCAGGTTCAGCTGAGCGGTCGGGTGGGTCGGACTTGCCAGCGTCGCAACCCACTCGAGGTCCATGACTACCTCGAGACCGAGGACCGAGACGTAGAACGCCTTGGCTGCGCCGGCGTCACGGGTCGGCAGGTTCGGAACTATCCGACGGACGTTGCCCTGTGCTGAAGTCATGTCCCGAGTGTGCCGCGCGTTGGGGCCGCCAGGCTTGGACGAATGAGCGCTCGCCTACTCCGGCGCCTGATGCCTGCCGCCGCTGCCGGAAGCCGGGACCGGCGGACCGCCGAACTGGTCGACCGTGAACGGCGTCGAATCTGGTGCCGACGAAGGTGCCGCCGGAGCGGAACCCCGACCGAGCACTCGTACGATCAGCGCGCCGAGCACCAGACCGAGAACGAACGCGCCGACGATCCAGACCCACATCTGCCCGAACAGATACATCATGACGCTGCCCTCCTAGAGAACTGTGACTTCGACGCGACGGTTTGCCGCCTGGCCCGCGGACGTGTCGTTCGGCGCGACGGGCCTACTCGTTCCGTAGCCGACGGCATCGATCCGTTCGGGTGCTATCCCGAGTCGGATGAGCTCGTTTCGCACCGCGCCGGCCCGCTGATCACTGAGTGCCTGAGCATTCGGATCCGGGCCCGGGGTATCTGCAATATGGCCTGCGACCTGCACACGAACCTCCGGCACCGCCCGCAACACGTCCGCGACCTGTGCAATCGTCGCCGTGCCTACCGCGGTCAATCGATTGGAGTCGGGCTGGAACGTGATCGGCGCCGCGGCCAGCGAACCGTTGATCTGCTGCTGCACTGCCGCCTTGTCGGGCCCGGCGGTGCGGGCGGCGGCGCTAACGGCGTGGCCGGTTCGGTGGTGGAAGTACTCGGCACATCGGTGGTCGAACCGCTGGTTGTGGGCGTGGCGGTCGAAGCTGCGTCATCGGCGTCCACCGCAACCGTTCTGACGCCGTCGATACCTCCCACGACCGTTTCCGCGGTCTGCACCTGGTCGGATGCCACTCCCCTGACCGTCGCGTCTCGACCGTCGAATGTCACGTCGGCATCGGCGAGACCGGCGTCCGCAAGCGCCGCTTCGCTTCGCGATCCGAGGTCGTCCTGCACCGACTCGCGGCCGACGAAAACCGCAAACGCAGCAAGTAACAAGGGCACGACGACCGCTGCGGCAATGAGGGCCAGCCACGGGAATCGGTCACGAACCGTCCTTGCACCGGGTTCGGTCCTATCGAACGAGGTGTCGGACATTTCGCTCCAAAGCTCTATCGGGGCCACCGCCCGATAGGGCGACTCGGTGTCGATGCTTGCACTCCGCAACGCCGGACGGCCATTCGAACCGCAATACCTACTACAACCGTTATCTGCCCGATTCCGGACGGTGTCACACCTTTTCGTTCTCCGACAGCGGTCGCAGGCCCATCGGGTTCCCGGTCATAAACCCGCCGCCTGCCGCGATGGCCTGCACAAACGGCGCCACGAGGTCGACTAGCCGATCCGTGTCGACCGGACCGAGCGCGTCCCACGGCGCCAGCGATCCGCGGTCGGTGCGCTCCTCCACCCAGCGACGAAGCTCACTACCCGAAGAGGTCAGGGTGGCGTCGTCGGCAAGCAAGCCGCGCCCGCGCAATCGCTCCGCCGCGGCCGCCCACTCCTCCTCGGACCAGGCACGCGAGGTACGCAGCCGATCAGGTTCGACGTTCCCTTCCGCAGCAAACATGACGAGTGTTTCGCACGGATCGAGCTCCGCGGTGACGAGCGCGGCGATGTGCGCGTCGCCGCGGGATTCGCGCAGCAGCGTCTGGGCCTGCCACAGCGCAAGGTGTGGTTCCCCGGGCGTGGCAAGCGCGGCGTTGGCAGCGGCCAACGGTCGGCCTGCCGTCTGAGCCGCCGCGCTGGCCCGTCCCGCCAATTCGGCTGCTTCGGCCATTTCGGAAGACTCGATCACCTCGTCGCCGAGAAACCGTCGCAATGCGCCGTCCACACCGCGCAGACGCGCCTCGACGAACTGCTCCGCCGTCGCGATCTGCCACACGTCGGGAACCGCACGCGCAGCGCGCGACGGGTGGAAGTTGTAGAAGGTTGCCGTGACGACCTCGGGTGCGACGGGTCCGAGCGGCGCAGACCGAAAGCCGAAATAGCCCATCCACCAGCCCTTGCAGCCGAGCGCATCGGACGCGGCTTTCGATTCGGGTGCGAAGTAGGTCACGGCATGAAACGGCTCCAGCGCCCGCCACATCTTTCTGGCGAGCGCTGGACCGGACACATCATCGCGCGGAGACATGGTCTCCACGGTATAACTCGCGGAAATTTACGCCGCGTCGCGCAACCAGTTGCGCATCCACCTCGTCGCCGAGGTACCCGAACCGTCGACGCTGTAGTTGCGGTAATCGGTGTGGACCTGCGAGCGGTAGAACTGCTCGAGCTGCTCGGCGCGCTTCTCGTTGGCCGGATCACTCAGCTGGCTCTGCAGCAGCGGAATACCGCCGGACAACATCAGATCGTTGAAGATCGCGAGCGCTTCCTGCGTGTAGCGCGAGAACTGCGCTGGGCTCGGATCCGACGACTGCGCGAGGAAACCGGCGAAGCGGGTGACGAAATCGTCCTTGGGGGTCGAGCAGTACAGATCGCCGACCGCGCAGATCGTGCGAGTCTGCGAGCTGGCCAGACCGAAGCCGCCGATGCGGGGTCCGCCTGCGCCGCTGCCCGGCACGAACGGACCGACCAATGCGTCGGACTCGGAGCGGCGAGGGTCGGAGATCAAACCGACGGCAGCCAGCTTGGTCGGCGGAACGACGCCGAGACCGCTGCCGATCTCGGCCGCGAGATCACCCGCGGCGTCCGCACCCTGGCTGTAGCCGAGGAGCGCAATTCGGGTGTTGCCACACCGCTGAGCCATGGCCTGGATGAAGCCGCGGCCGTTGTCGGTCGCCTGCTTCTTGGAGCGTCCGTACACCTCGGACTCCCACGGGAAGGCCGTCGCCGCGTAGCTGACGTAGTCGACCTGCACGTTCGACGGCAGACCGTCGGTTGCGTCGGAGAGCATTCCCGGGCCGGGCACCCTACCGGTCGTCGTCTCCCAGGTTCCTGGAATGGCGACGACGTACAGGCTCGGGCAGGCCGGATCAGCTTGTGCGACAGCACCTCCCACCACACCACCTACCACGACGCCGGAGGCGGCGACAACCGCACCCAACAATGCTGCAATGATTTTCGAACGCATCTTTCCTAGCTCCCCGGAGTCCAGTACCTATTTCGTGATGACGGCGCCGATGCTGTCATGTTCGGATGTCGAATCGATGCACGATCGGTAAACGAAAGTTACCCGGTCTCACGAGATCGCGCCAAGCCCAACAGGTTCTAGGTGATCGAGGCCACCAATTTCTGCAGGTGAGAACTAATTTGCTCAGTGGTCCACCCGTGCGCTTCTGCGATGCCGCGACCGATCGTGTCGAGGTAGGCAGGCGCTGGTTCGGTGCTGACAACCGCCGACCTGCCGACCGAAGTCGTGAACGTGAGTAGTGGAACTCCGTCGTGGGTGCCCAGGTCGAGAAGCTTGTCGTAGACAGGAGGTTCCTGGGCGTGGACATCGTCGAACTGTTGGCTCGTCAGTAAGTACGCGCGTGCAGGCGTACTACCGTCCACGGTCGGGTCGTAGTACGCCCGACCGCCACCCCAGGTCTGGGATTCACCTGCGAAGAAGACGGTGCCGGGCAACGTGAGCGGCATGCTCGCTTGCGGCGCACTGCGGTCGCGAGCTCCGGCGTGCGACAGCAAACCGCCTGGCGGGCAACCTCCTTCGAGGTAACACGCCAGGCGATCGGCACACATATTCGAACCGTAGGACACGTACCAGACGGGCCTTCGGCCTCGTGCGTCCTTTGCGAGGCCCCGACCTCCGAAAAGACTCACGACCGGCGGAGCCGCCTCTACCGCTGCGGAGCTGCGGTCGGGAGGATCGGCGACGGCAGTGCAGTCTCGCCGCACAGGAACTTGTCGACCGCTGCCGCACATGCACGACCTTCGGCGATAGCCCAGACGATCAAGGACTGGCCACGTCCCATGTCACCGGCTACGAAGACGCCGTCGACGGTGGTTGCCCACTCCTTGGTTCGCGCCACGTTGCCACGATCGGTGTACTCGACACCGAGGCCGTCGAGGAGACCCGGCTTCTCGGGACCGACAAAGCCCATCGCAAGGAGGACCAGGTCGGCCTCGAGCGTGAAGTCGGAATCTTCGACCTTCTCGAAACGACCGGAGACCATCTTGACCTCGTGCGCCAGCAGGCCCGTGACCTTGCCGTTCTCACCGACGAACTGCTCGGTGTTGACGGAGAACACGCGCTCGCCACCCTCTTCGTGTGCCGAGGAAACCCGGTACATCAGGGGGTAGGTCGGCCACGGCGTCTGGTCGGCACGCTCTTCCGGCGGGCGCGGCATGATCTCGAACTGATGCACGCTCGCAGCACCCTGACGGTGCGACGTTCCGAGGCAGTCTGCACCGGTGTCGCCGCCGCCGATGATGACGACCTTCTTGCCACGTGCATGCAGCGGTGGCAGGCCGTCTTCGTCGGTGACGTCGTCGCCGAGCTGAACACGGTTGGCCCACGGCAGGAATTCCATCGCCTGATGGATGCCGTCGAGCTCACGGCCGGGGATCGGCAGATCACGTGCGGCGGTCGCGCCGCCTGCGAGGACAACCGCGTCGAACTGCGCCTGCAGGTCGGCTGCGGTGATGTCGACACCCACGTCGACGCCGGCCTTGAAGATGGTGCCTTCGGCTTCCATCTGGGCGAGGCGGCGATCGATGTGGCGCTTCTCCATCTTGAACTCGGGGATGCCGTAGCGCAGCAGACCACCGATGCGGTCGGCCCGCTCGAACACCGTCACCGTGTGTCCGGCACGCGTAAGCTGCTGTGCCGCAGCAAGTCCCGCAGGACCGGACCCGACGACCGCGATCTTCTTACCGGTCAGTCGTGTCGGGTAGACGGGCTGGACCCAACCTTCGTCGAAGGCGCGGTCGATGATCTCGACCTCGACCTGCTTGATGGTGACCGGATCCTGGTTGATGCCGAGAACGCAGGACGCCTCGCATGGCGCCGGACACAACCGCCCCGTGAATTCCGGGAAGTTGTTGGTCGCGTGCAAGCGGTCGATCGATTCGCGCCACCGGTCCTTGAAGACCAGGTCGTTCCACTCGGGAATCAGGTTTCCGAGCGGGCAACCGTTGTGGCAGAACGGAATACCGCAGTCCATGCAGCGGCTCGCCTGCGTGCGCAGGGTGTCTGTCGAGAAGTCTTCGTAGACTTCCTTCCAGTCCAACAGTCGCAAAGCAACAGGCCGACGAACGGGAGTCTCCCGCACGGTGTGCTTCAAAAATCCTTGGGGATCAGCCACGAGCGGCCTCCATTATGGCTTCGTCTACGTCCTTGCCGTTTTTCTCGGCTTCGGAGATCGCTAGCAGTACCTTCTTGTAGTCGCGTGGCATCACCTTGGCGAAGTGGTTCACCTGCTGCGACCAGTCGGCCAGAATGCGTTCCGCCACAGCCGAACCCGTCTCGTCACGATGACGAGCAACGATGTCGTGCAGCCAGGTGAAATCGTCACCGGACAGTTCGTCCAGATCGACCAACTCCGAATTCAGGTTCGCCTCGAACGTCGACTTCGGGTCGTAGATGTAGGCGACACCACCCGACATGCCTGCACCGAAGTTACGTCCGGTCTCGCCGAGGATGACGACCTTGCCACCGGTCATGTACTCGCACGCGTGGTCACCCACACCCTCGACGACCGCAGTCGCTCCCGAGTTACGCACAGCGAATCGCTCGCCCACGACACCGCGGATGAGTGCTTCACCGTTGGTTGCGCCGAACAGGATGACGTTGCCCGCGATGATGTTGTCCTCGGCGACGAACTCCGGCGGCGCGAACTTCGATGGCCGCACCACCAGGTGGCCGCCCGAAAGTCCCTTGCCGACATAGTCGTTCGCATCGCCGAACACCCGCAGGGTCATGCCGTTGGGCACGAATGCACCGAAGCTGTTGCCTGCGGACCCGGTGAACGTGATGTCGATCGTGTCGTCGGGGAGTCCGGCGCCACCGTAGGCCTTGGTCACCTCGTGGCCGAGCATGGTGCCGACGGTCCGGTTGACGTTGGTGATCTTCGATTCGAAGACCACCTTCTCCCCGCGATCGAGGGCAACCCGGCTCTGGACGATGAGCTGCTGATCGAGTGCCTTGTCGAGACCGTGATCCTGCGTACCCGTGTTGTACAGGTTCTGGTTCATAAACGCGGTTTCGACATTTTCGAGGATCGGCGACAGATCGAGCTTCGACGCCTTCCAGTGCTCCTTGGCCTTGGTGAGGTCGAGCAACTCGACCTGACCGACGGCTTCGTTGAGCGTCCGGAAGCCGAACTCCGCGAGGAATTCGCGGACCTCTTCGGCGATGAACATGAAGAAGTTCTCGACGAACTCGGGCTTACCCGCGAAACGCTTGCGCAGCACCGGGTTCTGCGTCGCAACACCGACCGGGCACGTGTCGAGATGACACACACGCATCATGATGCAGCCACTGACGACGAGCGGCGCGGTCGCGAAACCGAACTCCTCGCCACCGAGCAGTGCGGCGACCATGACGTCGCGACCGGTCTTGAGCTGTCCGTCGACCTGCACGACGATCCGGTCACGAAGACCGTTGAGCAGCAGCGTCTGCTGGGTTTCGGCGAGGCCGAGCTCCCACGGTGCGCCTGCGTGCTTCATCGAGGTCAACGGCGTTGCGCCGGTGCCGCCGTCGTGTCCGGAGATCAGGACGACGTCCGCGTGTGCCTTGGAGACACCCGCGGCGACAGTGCCGACACCGACCTCGGACACGAGTTTCACGTGAATCCGTGCACCGGGGTTGGCGTTCTTCAGATCGTGGATCAGCTGAGCGAGGTCCTCGATCGAGTAGATGTCGTGGTGCGGCGGCGGCGAGATCAGACCGACGCCGGGTGTGGAGTGCCGGACCTCGGCGACCCACGGGTACACCTTGTGCGCGGGCAGCTGGCCACCCTCGCCAGGCTTGGCACCCTGGGCCATCTTGATCTGGATGTCCGTGCAGTTGGTCAGGTAGTGCGACGTGACACCGAAGCGTCCCGACGCGACCTGCTTGATCGCACTGCGTCGCCAATCGCCGTTCTCGTCGGGCTCGAAGCGCGACACACTTTCGCCGCCCTCACCGGAGTTCGAACGACCGCCGAGGCGGTTCATCGCGATGGCGAGCGTCTCGTGCGCTTCGGCGGAGATCGAGCCGTAGCTCATCGCACCCGTCGAGAAGCGTTTGACGATCTCCGACGCGGGCTCGACTTCCTCGATCGGAATCGACTCGCGGGTCTCGGTCTTGAACCGGAACAACCCACGAAGCGACGCCAACTGCTCCGACTGATCGTCGACGAGCTGGGTGTACTCCTTGAAGATGTTGTACTGCCCGGTGCGGGTCGCGTGCTGGAGCTTGAACACCGTGTCCGGGTTGAACAGGTGATACTCGCCCTCGCGGCGCCACTGGTAGTCGCCGCCGGTCTCGAGTTCGCGGTGCGCGCGCTCCTGCCGGTTCTCGAGGAACGCCGTCGCATGCCGTGCCGCGATATCGGTGGCGATCTCATCGAGTCCGATGCCGCCGAGGTGGCTGCGGAGTCCGACGAAGTACTCGTCGACCAATTCCTGCGACAGTCCGATGACCTGGAACAGCTGTGCACCGGTGTACGACGCGACGGTGGAGATGCCCATCTTGGACATCACCTTCAGCACACCCTTGCCGGCAGCCTTGATGTAGTTGTTCACGTAGGTCTGGCGAGCAGACGATGCGGCTTCGCCCTTCGGCAGATCGATCGCTCCGCGATCCAGCATGTCTTCGATCGATTCGAACGCCATGTACGGGTTGATCGCAGCGGCGCCGAAGCCGACCAGCGTCGCCATGTGATGCACCTCGCGGGCGTCACCGGCCTCGATGATCAGACCGACCTTGGTGCGGGTCCGCTCGCGAACAAGATGGTGATGAACGGCGGAGGTCAGCAGCAGCGACGGGATCGGGGCCAGCTTCTCGTTCGACTCCCGGTCGGACAGCACGATGATGCGCGCGCCGCCGTCGATCGCTGCGGAGACCTGAGCCCGAATCGCCTCGAGGGAAGCGCGGAGCCCGTCGCCACCTTCGGCGACCGGGTACAGACCGCGGACGACAACCGAACGCAGACCTTCCTGCGTTCCGTCGTCGTTGATGTGGACCAGCTTCGACAGGTCGTCGTTGTGCAGGATCGGCTGCGGCAGCACGATCTGCTGACACGCTTCGGGTCCCGGGTTCAGGAGGTCGCCCTCGGGTCCGATCGTGCCGCCGAGGCTGGTGACGACCTCTTCGCGGATCGCGTCGAGCGGCGGGTTGGTGACCTGGGCGAACAATTGCTGGAAGTAGTCGAACAGCAGCCGTGGCCGCGTCGACAGCACTGCGACGGGAGTGTCGGTGCCCATCGAGCCGATTGCTTCGGCACCGGTCTTCGCCATCGGCGTGACCAGCAGGTTGAGTTCTTCGTTGGTGTAACCGAAGATCTGCTGGCGGATCAGCACGCGATCGTGGGACATGTGCACGTGCGGACGATCGGGCAGGTCGGCGAGTTCGGTCAGACCCTCGTCGAGCCACTGCTGGTACGGCTGCTCCGAGGCAAGCTGGGCCTTGATCTCGTCGTCGCTGACGATCCGGCCCTGCTCGGTGTCGACCAGGAACATACGACCCGGCTGCAGACGAACCTTCTTGATCACCTTCGCGGGATCGATGTCGAGAACGCCGACCTCGGACGCCATGACGACCAGACCGTCGTCGGTGACCCAGATCCGGCTCGGACGCAGACCGTTGCGGTCCAGCACAGCGCCGACGAGGGTGCCGTCGGTGAAGCAGACCGATGCCGGTCCGTCCCACGGCTCCATCAGCGAGGAGTGGTACTTGTAGAACGCGCGGCGAGCCGGGTCCATGCTCTCGTGACGTTCCCACGCTTCGGGGATCATCATCAGGACCGCGTGCGGCAAACTGCGCCCGCCGAGGTGCAGCAGTTCCAGCACCTCGTCGAACCGGGCGGTATCACTGGCGCCCGGCGTGCAGACGGGGAAGATCTTCTCGAGCGAGTCCTCGCCGAACACACTGGTCTCGATGAGTGCCTCGCGGGCACGCATCCAGTTCTCGTTGCCGGTGACGGTGTTGATTTCGCCGTTGTGGGCGACGCGGCGGAACGGGTGCGCGAGCGGCCACGACGGGAACGTGTTGGTGGAGAAGCGCGAGTGAACCAGGCCCAACGCGCTTTCGAGCCGATCGTCCTGCAGATCCAGGTAGAACGCCTTCAGCTGCGGCGTCGTCAACATGCCCTTGTAGACGAAGGTGCGTCCGGACAGGCTCGGGAAGTAGACGGTCTCACTGCCGGTGGCACCACGGCCTGCGCCGTCGGTACCGAGTTCGTGTTCGGCACGCTTACGGATGACGTAGGCACGGCGTTCGAGTTCCATGCCGGTGACAGGGGTGCGCGAACCAGGCTTGGGGCCGATGAAAACCTGCCGGAACGTCGGCATCGCGTCGCGGGCAAGGGCGCCGAGCGAGGATTCGTCGGTCGGCACTTCGCGCCAGCCGAGAACGGCCAGGCCTTCTTCGACGACGATCTGCTCGACACCGATGGCGGCCTTGGCCGCTTCTGCGCGGGCCTGCGGCAAGAACGCGATGCCCGTTGCGTAGGAACCTTCCGGCGGCAGCTCGAAGTCGAGGATCGCACGGAAGAACGTATCGGGGACCTGCAGCAGAATTCCTGCACCGTCACCGGTGTTGGGCTCTGCGCCTGCTGCGCCACGGTGCTCGAGGTTGACCAGGGCCGTGATGGCCTTGTCGACGATGTCTCGGCTGCGACGTCCATGCATATCGACGACAAACGCGACACCACACGAATCGTGCTCGTTCGCCGGGTCGTAGAGGCCTTGACGGCCTGGAGGTTGCTTCATACCTAGCCTTCGTATGGCATCGACGACCAGCGGCTCTGATGGTCATCCCAGTGCAGTTATGGCCCTGAGTTCTTCACGCAGGGGCAATGCGGGGTGTAGACACGCGTCACGCGCTCGACACCTCCGATCAGCTTTCGGCCGCTCGGATGCCGGACTACCTGATTCCGGCGTAAGAGGAAACGATAAGTCAGAACAGGGGCCCAGTACCAACTTAGGGCCGCCTTATTACCCGCGCGAGCTGGGGCTACTCGACGCGAGATCGCATTTTGTGCGACCCAGGGGCAAGTGTAATGCGCTATTGTCCCCGCTTCTTACCGTGACTTCGTAAGCAAGGACGTCGCGAGGTCGGAGATCAACGGTCGTGGGTCGAAATCCGGCGCAGGCATCGTCAATTGATGGAGGATCGCACCGTCCAGGTAATCCATCAAGATCACCGCGTGCGCGGCCGGGTCGTCGGACAACTCGCCGAGGAGTCCTTCCACCCACTCGACCAGGGCTCGGCGGGCAAGAAGAAGCGGCGCCTGCATCGATTCGGTCGTCGCCGATTCGAGCATCAGGGTGTAGCGCGCCGTCGTCCGGACCCTGTCCGCCTCGACGGAATGCAGTGCCCACGCTGTCGTGGCGTCTATCAACTCGCCGATCGATTGTGGCGTCGGTAACCGACTCAGGCGTTCCCAATCGACCTTGTCCCGCTCGACGAGGCGATCGACCACTCCGACGAGGAGCGCCTCGCGCGTACGGAAGTAATTGGAGGAGGTTCCGGTCGGAACGCCGGCAACATCGTCGACACCGCGATGGGTCAGCCCTTTGCTTCCTCGTGTGCCGAGGACTTCGATCGCTGCGTCGACGACGATCTCGCGCTTTGTTGCCATATCCGAAGACTACATAAGTAGTAGGGACGTAATTGCGACGGTGACCACCGACGACGCCTAAGGTGAGCACGGTGAACGATCGCCCCCACACGGCCGGTCGGCCCGCGACCTGGCGCGGAGTCGCATTGGCGATCGTGATTCTGTTGGTCGCCGCGACTGTCGCGGCGACCTGGCAGGCGCGGCAGCAGATCCGTGCAGCCCAGGATTCCCGACTCGCCTACGAGGCGACCCGGATCGACGACGCCCTGGAACAGCGGATGCGCGCGTACTCGCAAGTTCTCCTAGGCGGTTTTGCCTTGTTCCGCGGATCCAAAGCGGTCACGCTCGACGAATGGGTTGCGTACGTAGCTGCGCTCAACCTGTCCGAGCGGTATCCGGGCGTCAAATCGTTGTCGTTCGCCCCGGCGGTGCCCGCTGACCGACTCGATGCGTTCGTCGCGGACGTCCGACGCACACCGGTACCGCCCGAGTTTCCCGATCCGAAGGTGTTCACCGAGTTCACCCCGCGCTCCCCGACCGGTATCCCGTCGTCGCCGCCGGTGCACTCACCGATTCTGTATGTAGCGCCGACGACTCCGGAAAACGTCCGAGTGATCGGCGTCGACATGATGCAGGACCCCACGCGACGCGCTGCGATGGAGAAGGCCGCCTCGACCAACAGGACGACGCTGACCCCCAAGTTGCGGCTGGCCGGAGAGGTGGACGAGTCCGCCGGCTTCATCGTCTATCTCGCGGTCAAGCGGAAGGGCGAGCTGCTCGGCTGGCTCACCGCCGCATTCCGGGCGGAGGAATTTATGGGAGGACTGCTCGGCGACGCGCTGCCACCCATCGATTTCGACATCAAGGACGACGCGGGCAAGTTGCTCTATTCCACCGCAGGTGTCTATGCCGACGGCGCACCGCGCCCCTTGCCCGACTCCGACGGTCGGCCGTCCCTCACCAGGGCACAGAATCTGTCCGGGTATCCGTGGACGGTCCGCTACGTGGCCTCCACCACGTTTGCGACAACGGCGGACAAGGTGACGCCGTGGGCGACGGCAATCGCGGGTGGGGTCGTCACTCTGCTTGTTCTAGCGGTCACGCTCACCGGCGCTGGTTGGCGTCGCGAAGCTCTTCGTCTCGCGTCGCAGACCGAGGCTCTGCAGAAGTCGGAGGCCGCCGTTCGGCACCTCGCCACACACGATCCGTTGACCGGACTGCCGAACAGAATGCTGTTTCTCGAACGCCTCGAGTCGGCTTTGCAATCGACCGAGCCAACGGCCGGATTCACCCTTGCCTACGTGGATATCGACGGGTTCAAGGCTGTCAACGACACCTACGGTCACCGCGCCGGCGACGAGTTGCTGCAAGCCATCGCCGGACGTCTGCTTTCGCGGGTCCGCGATACCGACACCGTCGCGCGGATCGGCGGCGACGAGTTCGCGATTCTCATCGTCGACGACAAGTCCGGCAGCGATGTTGCGGACGTTGCCGGCGATATCGGCAACGACGTCGTGGCTCGGCTCGGCGAGCCGTACGCCCTGGAAGCGATCGGGGACGGCACGACCGTGTCGATAGGTGCGAGCGTCGGCATGGCGTTGTATCCGTACGACGGAAGCGTCGGCGACGACCTCGTCCATGCGGCCGATTCTGCGATGCTGCGAGCCAAACGCTCGGGCCGAGGACGCGCGGCGTTGGCAGGTTCGGAGCAGTTGCCGAGCTCACTCTGACGTCTTCACTACATCGGTAGTATTTCTACTACAAAAGTAGTATCCTGGTGTTCATGACCAGATCAGCAGCAATCATCGGCGGCGGCATCGGCGGACTCGCCACCGCCAACTATCTCCACCAGCACGGCTGGACCGTCGACGTCTTCGAACGCGCCGATGCACTGCCGACGTCGGGAACCGCTCTCGGCATGTGGCCGGAGGCGCTGACCGCACTCGACGGCATCGGGCACGGAGACGCCGTCCGCTCGATCGGAAGCCGGCAACAGCACGGCCAGTTCCGGCGCCCGGACGGGTCCGTCATCGCCGACATCACCACCAGCGAGGGCACGTCGGTACTGATATCCCGACCGCCGCTGCTCGCCACCCTGGCAAGCGGCCTACCCGATGGGGTCGTGAAGTTCTCGACCACGATCGAGTCCGTCGCCGACCTCGGCGGCTACGACGTGATCGTCGGAGCGGACGGAGTGAACAGCCGCGTCCGGACCGCGGTCGTCGGGCAGCGCGTCGATCCGATCTACGTCGGAGTGAGCGCATTGGTCGGTCGAGCTCCTGGCACGACGGATACCGTCGCCGAAACCTGGGGTGAGGGCAAGATCTTCGGTGTCTCGCCGCGCGACGGCAACCTGACGAACTGGTTCGCTGCCTATCGCGAGGATCCCGACGCCGAGCCGCCGACGGAACCTCTCGAATTTTTGAAGGAGAACTTCGGCCGCTGGCACGCCGACGTGACGGACGCACTCGGCCGTATAGACGCGACGTCGATCATCCACTACCGGATCAAGCGGATGCCGAAGTTGGGCTCCTACATCAACGGCAACGTGGTCCTGATCGGCGACGCCGCACATGCGATGCCGCCCAACCTCGGCCGCGGTGCCTGCGAAACGATCATCGACTCCATCGCGCTCGGGCGCGCACTCGACGAGCATGACGTCGAGAAGGGTCTGCGGCGGTACGACTCGGAGCGACGTAAGGCGACTCAGAAGCTGGTGACAGGCGCGACGTTGATGAATCACGTCGCCATGAGCACCCGCTTTACCGCGGCACGCGACGTTGCGCTGCGGATAGCGACGCGGTTTGCATGAGGCGCCCAAATTCAGCGCGCAGACAACCTCCAGCATGCGTCAAGTAGGTGTTTACGCGCACTAACAGGCACTGTGAAGCTGCCCACAAGACAGTTCGATGACTTCTGCCTCGGGATTGCACCTGTCACCCTGAGACAACCGCAGACGATGATTCGGAGTCACGAATGAGCAGACACAAGGCAACGCCCGAGCCTGGCTCGACAGTGCTCGGCAACTCGCTGACCTGGCTCGGAGGCGGGCACGTCGATAGCTCGAGCAGCGCACACGAGCGGTCGTCGTACGAGGTCGCAGGCTTGGTCGTCGTGCTGAACGCACTTCTAGCCTGGCTCGTCACGACCGTCGCCGTCGCCGCTTCGACAACCGTTTCCGTCTTCGCGATCATCCCTTTCACCCTTGTTGTCGGACTGCTGGTCGGCGCCCTGGCACGATCGCTCGCCAGCGGTCGCCAGACTCGGATGGTCGGCCTGATCGGCCGCGGCGTCGTCGCGCTTTTCATCGGCGTGATCCTCGGCGAACTCGCAGCTATCGCAATTTTCAGCGGCGCGGTCGACCGTGAACTCGACCAGCAGGCCGTCGAAAGAACCGCAACAGCTCCGGCAGTCGTGCAGTCCGCTGCCGCGCTCGACCAACTTCGTGACGAACGCCGCAACTTGGACAGCAACGTCGATGCCGCCCGTAACTACATGAACGAGGCGTACGTCCGAGCGCAGTGCGAATTCAACCCAGCACCGACCTGCCCGCCCGGCATCACCGGCGTCCCCGGCGTAGGCCCCGAGACGCGCACCGCCAACGAAATCTTCGTCGACGCCCGCGATGCGCTTGCACTGGCCGAATCCAATCGCGATCGTCAAGCCTCCTCGCTCGACACCGAAATCGCACAGAACGAGACAGCACTCTCCGCTGCCAAGGCCGCTGCGCCGTCCGACGTCGATCGTGGACTCAGCGGCCGCTGGACGGCGATGCACGACTACACCGCCGCCAACGTCGGCGCCTTGCTGCTACGCCTGCTGACCATCGCGTTCTTCGCGATCATGACGCTGCTCCCCCTGATCCTGAAGCTGTGGCGCGGCGAAACGACGCTCGACCGCCACTCCGCTGCCGACGAAGTTCGCCAACGCGCGGAACTCGAAGCCGACACCGAGATCGCCCTCAAACGCGCAGCGGTCCGCGCCGAGGCCGAAAAACTTTGGGCAGAACAGAAATTGACGTCGGCACGGTTCGCCGCAGAGGCCGAGACCGCCATCGAGCGCGAACAACAGCGCCGCCGCGTCGCCGCCGTGTACGACGATCAGCTCGACGCGCCGTACTCACGCAACGCACCACTCCCCTCGGCGTTCGATCGCCCGCTCGCGGCACTGCCCGTCGGGACGCCGATCGCGGACAGCATCGAGGCCGAGCTTGCCGAAGAGTCCGCGGCCGCAGCGCCTCTCGACTACGTGCCCGGACGCGAACCCGTCCGAAATCTGCCTGCGGTGCTACCGCCGGCAAAGCTCGAACCGAAGCGCGCCGAACCCGCAAAGCCGCCGTCGGTCGGACTGCCGAGCTTCAACCCGATTCCCGACATCACGCGTGCCGTCACCGGCATCGTCAAGCCGTTCGTTCCGCCGGTGCTCTCGCGGACGTTGTCGACCGCGAACCGCATCCGCACGTCGCGCTCGGTGTTCGAGGAGTTCGAAGAGATCAAGTTCTCGTTCTCCCGCAAGCGCACGGTCACCATGGACGAGCAGCAGCCCGAGCCGGAACCCCAGCAGCTCTACTCGGAGGCGCCCGAACAGGTTGCCGCCCAGACGAGCACGGCGCTTCCTCGCATCGTGACCCATCGAGTCGAGCAGCCTCGCCAGGACGCGCGCTACGGGATCGGCCAGCGTTCCTGGGATGCCGACCCGCTCGACGCCGGCTACCCGGAGGACTTCTCCCGCTCACTGAGCGGGCGGGACGGCGGTCGCCATCGCGAGTTGGTCGAGCGCGACGGTCCGGCGGCACTCGACGAACGTGAGGGTCCGCGCGAGTTGCATTAGGTTGTCGCGTGGCGAGGTCTGGACCGAGGAGCGAAACGGCGAAGCCGGAGCGACGAGGGAAGACATCGCCGAAAGGCGCACCAAACCCCGACCGAGCGAAGGCGAGGTCCAATGTCTTTGGCGCGAAGGCGAGGTCAAATGTCACTGCCCCTGCGGTAGCTTCGCACTCCCCTTCTTGGCGGGCTTGCCCGACGGCGGCGGAACCATTGGACCGATGTCGCCGTCGGGTGCGTCGTCGAGGTCGACCATGACGGGTGCGTGGTCGCTCGGGCCGGTTCCCTTGCGTGCCAGCCGGTCCACCCAGGCAGCCTTGACCCGATCTGCGACCGCCCCGGAAGCCAACTGCAGGTCGATCCGCATACCGAGGTCTTTGTGGAACATGCCCGCGCGGTAGTCCCAGTAGGTGAAGACGCGCTCGTTCGGCCAGCGTTCCCTGACGACGTCGCGTAGGCCGAGGGCGTGCAGGTCGGCGAGTGCTTGCCGCTCGGGTGCGGTGACGTGGGTTTGCCCGATGTAGGCCTCGGGATCGAAGAGGTCGGCGTCGGCGGGCGCGATGTTGATGTCACCACACACCAGTACGTCGGTCGGTCCCTTTTCGACGACGTCACGCAGGGTCGCGAGCCAGGCGAGTTTGTATTTGTAATGGTCCGAGTCGGGGGTCCGGCCGTTGGGCACATAGAGCGAGTGCACTCGGATGCCGCCGCACGTTGCGGAGACGGCGCGCGCCTCTGGGTGCGGAAAGCCGGGCGCACCGGGTAGACCGACTACGACGTCGTCGAGTCCGACCTTCGACAGGATCGCGACACCGTTCCACTGCAGTTCGCCGTTGAGTGCAACTTCGTAGCCTCGACCTGCGAGTTCGTCGCCGAGCAGCGCCGTGAACGCGTCGTCGGCAAGTTTCGTTTCCTGCAGACACACGACGTCGGGTTTGCGTTGATCGAGCCACGGGAGCAGGCGCGGGACGCGCTGTTTGACCGAGTTCACATTCCAGGTAGCAATTCGCACAGCCTCAACGGTAGTGGGAAGTTTTCGGCCGGCAAGATCGTTAGCACTGCATACAACAGGCGGACCCGCATGGTTTCTGGGATCATCACGTCGGAAGAAGGGGGTCGGAATGTCGAACACGACGTTCACGAAGTTTGTCGCGCTCGGCGATTCGTTCACCGAGGGCGTCGGCGATCTGTCGCCGGAGAGTCCGAACGGGGTGCTCGGCTGGGCCGATCGGACCGCGTACGAACTTGCGCGCACGATGCCGGACCTCGGCTACGCGAACCTCGCTATTCGTGGGCACGTCTTGGCCCAAGTCATCGACGCGCAGCTGGAACCGGCGTTGGCCATGCAGCCCGACCTCGTCGCCATTTCTGCCGGCGGCAACGACATCCTGCGACCGAGCGTGGACCTCGATTCGTTGATGGAGCGCTACGACTCGACGATCGCCAAGCTCGCCGGCACGGGCGCTCGGGTCATCGTGTTCACAACCTTCGACGGTTCCTTCGACGCGCTGTACAAGCGGCTGCGTGGTCGAGCGGCGACGTACAACGAATACCTGCGTGGGATCGCGGACGACCACGGTGCCGAGATCGTCGATTTCTGGCGGATGAAGGATTTTTCGGATCGGCGGATGTGGTCCACGGATCGGTTGCACCTCAACGAGATCGGTCATACCCGGATGGCGGCCGAGGTGCTCGACGTGATCGGTGTTCCACATGACCTGCGGCCACCCCCGTTTCCGCCTCTGACCGAACGGACTCGCGGCGAGATTCGGCGTGAAGATCTCGAGTGGACGCGCGACACGCTCATTCCATGGATCGGACGCCGAATCCGAGGCGTCTCGACCGGCGACGGCCTGCCCGCGAAGTACGCGGACCTGTTCCCAGCGATGCAGTTGCCGGTCGGACAGCGCGAACTCCGAACCGAGCAGGCGACTGCGTCAGCTGGGTGAATCCCGGTGTTGACGTAAGATCGGAATCGGTGTTCACTTCTTGGTGTGGCGTATAGACGTACCCCGGAGGTCCAGCGAAACCTGGATGCCAAACGTGATCGGCTGATCGAGTCCGCGATTGCGCTCGTTGCCGAACACGGCTACGGCGAATGCTCGATCGCAGCCGTCGCGCAGCGGTCCGAGGTCGGCACGGGAACCGTTTATCGCCATTTCGCAAACAAGGGCGAACTTTTCGCCGAGGTTTTCCGCATCGTATGTAGCCGGGAAGTCGCGGCTGCGATCGCAGCCGGTACCGCGGCGCACGAAGTGCACGGAACCTACGTCTCGTCCGTCACCGCGTCGGTCGCCACCTTCGCCGAACGCGCGCTTCGGGCGCCGACCCTCGCCTATGCGCTGCTGGCCGAACCGGTCGATCCACAGGTGGACGCAGAGCGGTTGCTGTTTCGCGAGTCGTACCGGAACGCGTTGGCAGTGGCCATCGACGCGGCCGTCGGCGCGGGCGAAATACCACCGCAACCAGCGCAGATCACAGCGGCGTGCATCGTCGGCGCGATCGGCGAAGCGTTGATCCTTCCGCTCGCGATCGGCAACGCCGAACCAACAACTGTCGAGTCCTTTCTCACCTTCACCCTTCGCTCACTTGGGAGTTCTTATGAAAACAGCGTCGAAAGCAACACACGAGGTCTTCAACCAGGTACCGCAGCTGATCGACTTCGACGCGGCTGACTACCCGCCGCTCTTGGAGGCGTTCGCGCGGGAAGGCGCGCAGAACGCAGTCGAGGAACTGCACAAGGTCGGCCGCCTTGCCGGCAGCGCGGAGGCAATTGCCTGGGGCGACCTCGCCGAAGCACATCCGCCGGTTCTGCAGACGCACGACCGCTACGGTCACCGCATCGACGAGGTCGCCTACGACCCCGCGTACCACCGGCTGATGACGACCGCGGTCGAACTCGGCTTGCACGGCGCCCCTTGGGCGGACCCGGATCCGAACGCACACCTCATCCGGGCGGGCAAGATGGCCGTCTGGGGGCAGACCGATGCGGGGCACGGCTGTCCGATCTCGATGACCTACGCCGTCGTCCCAGCGCTTCGGCACAACTCCGACCTCGCGTCGCAGTACGAGCCGCTGCTCACCAGCCGCACCTACGATCCGAAACTGCGCGCGCCGCTGAGCAAGTCCGGCCTCATCGCCGGCATGTCGATGACGGAGAAGCAGGGCGGCTCGGACGTTCGCGCCGGGACGACACAGGCCGTCCCGCAGTCCGACGGCAGTTACCTGATCACCGGACACAAGTGGTTCACATCCGCTCCGATGTCCGACGTCTTCCTCGTGCTCGCCCAAGCGCCCGGCGGCCTGTCCTGCTTCTTCCTCCCCCGGATCCTGCCCGACGGCACGCGCAACGCGATGTACTTGCAGCGGCTCAAGGACAAGCTCGGCAATCACTCGAACGCGAGCAGCGAGGTCGAATACGACGAGGCCGTCGCGTGGCTCGTCGGCGAAGAAGGGCGCGGCGTTCCGACGATCGTCGAGATGGTCAACATGACGCGCCTCGACTGCACGATCGCGTCGGCGACATCGATGCGCGTCGGCACCGCGCAGGCCGCGCATCACGCGACGCATCGCAGCGCGTTCGGTGCAAACCTCGTCGACCAGCCACTTATGCGCAATGTGCTCGCCGATCTCGCCGTCGAGGCCGAGGCGTCGACGACGGTCGCGATGTGGCTCGCGGCGCTGACCGACCGCGCAGAGTCGGGCGACAAGGACGCCGCGGCACTGCGCCGGATCTCGCTCGCCGTGAGTAAGTACTACGTCTGTAAACGCGGACCGATCCACGCGGCCGAGGCGCTCGAATGCCTCGGCGGCAACGGCTACGTCGAAGAATCGCGCATGCCGCGGCTCTACCGCGAGGCACCGCTGATGTCGGTGTGGGAGGGATCGGGCAACGTCGCGGCGCTCGACACCCTCCGCGCCATGGCGAAGCAGCCGGAATCGTTGCAGGTTTTCCTCGACGAACTCGACAGCACGGCAGGTGTCGATGCCCGACTCGATGCCGCGGTCGCCGGCCTGAAGCAGTCGTTCTCCGACTTCGACACGATTCAATACCGTGCCCGACGTGTTGTCGGTGAGATGGCGCTGGCCTTGCAGGGATCGCTTCTCGTCCGGTTCGGTCATCCCGCCGTGGCCGACGCATTTTGTGCAACGCGGCTCGGCGCCGATTGGGGCAGTGTGTTCGGCACCTTGCCGACCGGCATCGACGTCGCATCCATCATCGAGCGGGCGACCCCGAAGGTCGGCTCCTAGCTCCTGGCCGAAACTGCGGAGCCAATGTCGCAGCAGTACCGCTATGCGGAACGAATGTCACATCGGCTCCGCACCTTCGCTGCTAGAGTGCTTAGGCAAGCCTAAGGTAAACTTCACTCTCGTGAACCGATCAGTTGCGACGCGCCATCAGGACGTCTATTCGTTTCGACCGGGCGCGACGTGCGTGACGACTCCGCGAGCGGCGATCCTGCTCGCGCCGCCGCACAAGGAGAAGTTGCCGGGGGTGACGCCGGCGCAACTGCAAGCACTCAAAACGCTCAACCTCGGGCCGGCCACGCTCGACGACCTGTCCCCTGCCGATGCCGACGTCGACACACTTGTCGGATCCCTCGCAGGGCGTGGTTGGCTCGCGATCACGGTCCGCTTCGACGGCGCCGACCTCTATACGATCCGCCCCTTCGCAACACCGCCCCCTCGACCCGAGTTCGTCGAGGAAGGCCGCACGCTGTCGAAGTTCACGATCATGCGACGCGACACAGGCAACATCGTGGCTGAGAATCCAATGTCGTGGTGCGACATCGATATTCACGATCCGCGCGTGCTCGAAGTCGTATCGGGTCTCGCGTCGCCCGCGGAACCCGCTCTGCCTGAGGATGTTTCGACGCGCCTCGCGTCGGACCTGAAATGGGCACGGCATACCGTCGTCGACGCCGAGTCCGAGGACGACGAATTTCGTACGCGCAGCTGGAATCCGCACGAACTGTGGTTTCACCGGCGCAGCAATCTCAGCGAGCGCGTCCTGACGTGGGAGACATTCGGCCCGACGCGCTGGGCCGACGGTGAATTCCCACCACTGCCCGCGCGCAAAGACAACTACCCGGGCGAGGCGATCGAACTCGCCACTCCCGACATCGAGGACCTCCGAGCCGTCGACCCGAGCCTCACCGACGTCCTCGAGGACCGAGTTTCGTGCCGAGACTTCGACGACGCCGCACCGATCACGCTCGACCGGCTCGGCGAGCTACTGTTCAGGACGGTCCGCACCAAGAGCGTCCGGACAGCCAAGGGCGTCGAATATCTTTCTCGCCCTTACCCTTCCGGCGGTGCTGTACACGAACTCGAGTTCTACCCCGTTGTCCGAAACGTCGCCGGTCTGGCGTCGGGGATGTATCACTACGACTCGTTCGATCACGTCCTTCGGCCCGTAGCCGACGACCAGGTGGTCGAACGGTTGCTACGGACGTCGTCGCTGACGCTGTCGCAGGGCCAGTTGCCGCAGGTACTGATCGTCATCGCCGCACGGTCCGGTCGTTTGATGTGGACCTACGAGCAGGTTCCCTACGCGATCATCCTCAAGCACGTCGGCGTCGTGTTGCAGACGATCTACCTGGTCGCGACGGCGATGGGACTCGGTGCGGTTGCGCAGGGCTACGGCGACACAACAGCTTTCAACGAAGCTGCCGGCGTCGACGAATTGGAAGAATGCAACGTCGGCAGCATCGTGATCGGCGCGCCGAAGCGCTAGTTTCGTGGCCTCAATTGGCTGGAAAGACCGTCTTGTCCCACGTGATCGAGCCGTCCGCATCGGTGACGAACTGCCCGTCGCACGTTCCGTCGAGCGCGGTGACAACTGCGTTCTGCACACGCTCGTCCGACGGTTCGACGATGTGCGCCAAGTTGGGGATCGGGGTGACGCGGCACTGTCCGCCGTCGAGGCGACCGTCCGCGAACTCCTCCGCACTGCGAATGGAGTAAAACTTCGTCGCGCCAGGGGTGTCGTCACCTTTGTTGAGGTCGGCCATGAACTGCGTGAACGGGCAGCCATCGAAACCGAAGCCGGGCAACTGAAGGCATCCACCCGGCGTCCCGTACTGCGGTGACCCGATGGCGATGTAGTTGTCGACGACATCGGCCCCACCCAGATTTTTGATGTAGTTCCGGGAGTTGAGGCCGCCGTAGCTGTGCGCGACGATCGACAGTGATTCGACCTCGACGCCCGCCGTCGCACGGTCGGCAGCGGCCTTGATCTGCTGGCTTTCCTTCACGAGATCGAGCCCGCCCGTCGGCACCGGATAGACGGTGTAGCCGAGCGCGGTGAGTTTGGCGTCGAGGCCATTGTACTGGTCGAGCGACGTTGTGCCGGGCACTGGCTCCTGGCCGGGGACGAGCAGCACGATTCGTTGACCCTCGGGCGCAGCGGTAGCGACGGGCGCGGCGAGTGCCGTTGCGCACCCGACAACCGCAACCGTGAGGCAGGAAGTTAGTGCAGCCTTAGTAAACGTCATGGCGCGAACGATAGCGAGTGCGGGCGCGACTTTCAATATGGACGAAACCGGCACCTGAACTGGTGTTTCAGCGGACGATAAGACGTCGGACAGGACGGAAACGGAAGCTTGATCGCACAACCCCCGACCTGACCGAACAGCCGTCGACCCAAGAGGAACTCCCATGTCCACAATCCGAATCAGACTGCGTCCCATCATCTTCGCCCTCGTCGCGCTCGCCGCTGCGCTGGCGTTGATCGGCACTGGAACCGCCGCCGCGCAGCCGACGCTCGACCGTATTCAGTTCGCTCCGGGCGCGAACGGCGCGTCCGTCGCCGGCTCCATCGTGCGCGGGGACACCAACGCGTTCCTCGTCGAAGCATCCGCAGGTCAGACTATGACGATCGATATCTCCTCCGTCGAAGCCAACGCCGTGTTCGCGGTCTACGGCCCGAACGGCGACGAGCTGCGCTTCGAGCAGGTCAGCGCCACGATCGTGTTGCCTGCATCCGGCGACTACCTGATCGACGTCGGATCGGTTCGCGGGAATACGACATACGAGCTGTACGTGACGATCACCTGATTCGACCGACGCGGTTCATCGCGGGCGCACCCGATCGATTAAGATAGGCTGTCCTTAGTCCAGATCGAATCGGAGCTTCCCCGCGATGAACTTGGGTACAACACACGTCCTCAAACGTGAACTGGTCGACGTGCCCGCCGCTGTACGTGCTGCACCGGCACCGTGCGTGCCCACCTTCGCGGACCCATTCGCCCTTCGACTCGTCGACCCCGACACCGACGATCCCGAGCTGATCGCGTCCTGGATGTCGCGCCCGCATCTGGCGGAAACTTGGGAACAGCCCTGGTCGGCAGCGCAGTACCGCATCGACAGCCAGGCGCGGTTGGCCGGAACCTACTCTCGCCCATGCATTCTCAGCTACGACGGCAACGAGATCGCGTACGTGGAGTTGTACCGCGCGGCAAAGGACGAATGCGGTGCCATCTACAACTCCGACCCGTGGGACATGGGTTTCCACATCGCGACCGCAGACACGACGTTGCTCGGCAAAGGCATCGTAAGCGAGTGGATGGCCGATCTCGCGGAACGGATCTGGGCGCTGGAACCCCTGTGCACCCGCATCGTCGTCGACCCCGACTACCGCAATATGCCCATGCGCAAGGCACTGACCAAGCGTGGCTACGAGGATCTCGGCGAGTTCGATGTCCGCCCTGACCGCCGAATTGCGCTCTTCGCAAAATCGAGGCCGCTCCGCGGCTCGTGAGTCCTTTTGGAGGGCAGAACCACCGAAAAGACTCACGAGCGGCGTAGCTGCCTGCGGTAGGGTCGGGCCAAGGAATGAACGCCTACGGGGTCAGGAGAGTTCATGAAGGTCATCGTCGCCGGCGCTAGCGGAACAATCGGAACGCCTTTGGTTGCGGCACTTAAACATTCGGGTCACGACGTGCTCGGCATCTCCCGCACCGAGGGCGGCGCCGAAGCAGTCCGAGGACTCGGTGCCGACGCGGTCGTTGCAGACGTGCTCGACCGCGACGCTCTGCTGCGGGTACTGGACGGCACCTCGGCAGACGCCGTGATTCACGAGGCGACAGCTCTGAAGCATCCGCCGACCCACTATCGCGGCCGTGGCATCACCGACACGAACAAGCTACGTACAAGCGGCACAGGCAATCTCGTCGAAGCCGCACGGTTGGCGGGCGCCAAGAAGTTCGTGACGCAATCGATGATCTTCGGATACGGCTTCGTCGATCACGGCACAACGACCATCACCGAGGACGCGCCGTTCGGTGAACCGCGCGGCACGAAGTCCGATCCCGCCACGGCCGCGTTCCGGTCCGCTGAGGAGCAGGCGTTTTCGGCGCCGGGCATCGATGGCGTCGCGGTCCGCTACGGCTTCGTCTACGGCCCTGGTCCCGCCTCGGGAAAAATCATGAAGATGCTGCGCACCAGGATGTTTCCCATTCCACGCGGCGAGGGTGGCACGTTCGGTTGGATCTACGTCGACGACGCGGCGGCCGCGACGGTGGCCGCGCTCGAGCACGGGCGGGGCGGGGCGGCGTACAACATCGTCGACGACGAACCAGCGACGTGGGGCGACGTCTTCGACGCGATGGCGTCGGCCATAGGCGCACCACGGCCGCTGCGTCTCCCCCAGTTCATGCTGAGAATGTCGACGCCGTTCTTCGCCGAGCAGATGATCGACACGTCGATGCGCGTGTCCAATGCCAAGGCCAAGGCAGACCTCGGCTGGACGCCGTCGAAACCGACGTTCCGCGAGGGTGTAGCAGCGCTGACCTGACCTAGCTCACCGGCCGCAGCACTCGCGAAACTCGCACCGGCAGACCCCCTTTCGGATGCAGCGCGGGTATTCCCACTGGCGTGAGTGCATCGTAGTCCGGGGTGATCGCGACCGTACGGAGCAGTTCGACCAGCAGCACCTTCAGTTGTTGCACCGCGAAGATGAAGCCGATGCAACGCCTGAATCCGCCGCCGAACGGCACGTACGCATAGGGATCCGGCTTCGCTTCGAACCACCGCTCCGGTCGAAATACCTCGGGTTCGTCCCACACATCGGCAAGCCGGTGTGTGACGTACGGCGAATAGAGGATCATCGTGCCCGCCGGAACCGTCGAACCGGCAAAGTCGAAGGCATCCACCACCTTTCGGGCACTGATAGCAGTGGGTGGCCACAGGCGCAGCGTTTCGTTGACTATCGCGTCCAGGTACGGCATTTGCGTGAGTAGTTCGATCGTCAATCGTTGCGCACCGACGACCCTGTCGATTTCCGACAGTGCTGCCTCGCGAACAGAACTGCTCGACATCAGCTCGTGCAGCGCCCACACAGACGCGCTGCTGATCGTGTCGTAGGACGCTGCAACGAGACTGACGACCTGATCTCGGATCTCGATGTCGGTCAAAGCTGGTTGGCCCGCTTCGTTTTCGGCCTCCAGCAAGGCATCGAGCACGTCGTTCGATGCTCTGCCTGTCTGCGCGCGTCGTCTGGTGATCTCAGCGTTGACGATGGCGTCCGTGCGACTCCGAGCCTGTTTTGCGCGGTGCCAACGCGTCCACGGCAAGTCGATCTTGTACTGGTTCCACATCGGCTGATTGACGAATGCAATCGTGATGTCGAGGGATCGTCCGAGTTCGCCTGCGGTATCCATGGCATCACCGAACAGGCAGCGGACCGTCGTACTTCGGATCGGGCGTCGCAGCGCCTCCAGGGCGTTGATCGTCGTGCCCGCCTGCCAGGTCCGGAATTCCCTGCCGAACTCGTCGATCATCACGTCGAGATAGGCGTGAATTCGCTTGGCGGCAAACGCTGCCTGCACTGCGTGCCGTCGCCGACGATGCTCCTCGCCGTCGCTGACGATCATCGCCGTCTCACCGTCGACCGGAATCAGGATCGACATGGCTTCGCGATACCGGAGCGAGTCGATTCCGTCGGACAGCACGAAACGATTGGCTTCCGGCCCGAGCATCGCGATGTACTTGAACGGACCGAAACCGACTCGTGCGATCGGCCCGTACCGAGTGTGGACGTCCATCAGTCCGTCGGTAGGTGAGGTCGCCATCGAGCGCGCGTCTCGCACGAACTCCCACGGCCAACGTGGCCCGGCCAATTTCATCGCTTCAATCCTGACGTCGTAGCGGGTTGTTCTGTTCAGCGTGCCTGCGAATGCTCTCGCTCGAGCTTGTCCTTGGCCAACTGCAGCTCTTCACGTACCAACCGCGGCATCGTTCGCCGCAGAAACGGTTCCATGAACCAGCGGAACGGCGTGCGAATCGCAAAGCGCTCCGACCTCAGTACTTCGGTACCGCCGGGCACAGGGGTGCATTCGAAACTCCCCTCGTAATGCGTCACCACTCGGATCAGCCGATTGTGTGGCGCGGGTGACATCACTATGTCCACGCGTTCGCCGGGTGTAAGTCGCTCTTGGGCAACCATTTTCGTGCCACGTAGGCCACCGAGCCGCGGCCGGAAGGCGAATTCGGTGAGGTTGCGCTCGCGCCGCACCCACAGGACCGGTCGAATCTTCTCGTCGATCTCGGCGTATCGCTCGATGTCCATGACGAAGTCGAGGACGACCTCGGGCGGCACCGCAATGAATTGCGTTGTGTGTGCATCGAATACCCGCGTCGGTGTCGTCATGCGGACACCGGACTCACCTCGATGTACGCCGCGTCCGCGTACACCTTTGCAACGGTCCGGTCGTAGATCTTGCGCCCGAGACTGTAGCGGGAGACGAGGAGGGCTTCGGCTGCGACGTTCTCCGATGGCTCCATGATTCGCGCTGTCGCCGCCAACGCCTGACCGATCGGTTTGCCTCGCATCGTGCACGCCGCGATGACCACGTCGGGGTTGTTGAGAATTCGCTTGACCTTGTAGGAATCGAGTCCTGTCCGGATGATCGCCCGCCCATCGTGCAGTGCGAACCACATCGGCGACGGCACCGCTTCACCGTTCTTCCTGAAGGTGATCAGCAGTCCATACTTGTGTCGGGCGAGGCTTGCCAGGGTTCCGGCAGCAACGGCCGGACCTGGTTCGAACGATCCCGGGTGCCGCCACCAGTCGTAACTGCGCAGCACCCATTCTTCGAGTTTTGCGCGATCGAAGCGCGGTGGACTTTTGGTCGGTCGTGTCATTGCAGTGCTCCGTTCTCGAATGTCGCCGGGTGCCGGCGGTAGGTCTGTTCCTCAGTTCGATGCCGTGACGACCTCGATCAGGTCGTAGCTGACCGCGCCCTCCGGCTCGTCGACCGTTTTCGACCGCACGTCGACAAACTTCGCGCCCTCCTGCGCGGCCAGGTCTTCCAGCTCACGCCGCCCAGCGCGACTGCTGAGCGCAAGCAGCACCCGTCCGCGATCGGACACGAAATTCCTTGCTTCCCTGAGGAATCTGCGATGCGCGGCATAACCGGGGTCGACATAGGCGAGTTCGTGAACACTCTGCAACGCAAGCGTCGGCGGTGCCCAGACATTGTTGGAGTGCCAGTAGATCGTGTCGAAGCGAAGGTCGGGAGACAGACCATCGAAGAGATCGCTGTGCACGGTGGTGACTCGGTCCGCCACCCCGAAACGTCGTACGTTGCGTTCGGTGTTCGCGACCGCAGCGGGGTTGATGTCCGTCGCAACGACCGAGCGGCAACCACCGAGTGCCGCTTTGACGGCGATCATGCCGATACCGGAACCGATTTCGAGAAAGGTCTCGCCCTCCGTGAAGTCCAGAAGGTCGATGTGCGCAAGGGTCGACCTCGTGTCTGCCGGCGAGAAGACATCTTCGAGCAGGGTCCACTCGTCACCGCCGACGACGATCTCGTTGTCGCCCGAATTGCGTTCGCGGCTGAACTTGCTGCGCTCGAGTGACTTCGTGTAGTCGTACATCGTGTTTGAGCCTTTCAGGTGGTCGAATTCGAGATGCTCATCCCGGAAGAACGTCGAACTGGTTGGGGAGTCCGGCACGGAACCTGTCCTCGTCGATTCGGCGTAGCGGTTCGAGTTCCGGAGGGTGGTAGTCGGGCCAGATGTGCGCACGTGGCGCGTCCGACCCCGACGCGTCGAGAATCGCGTTGACAGCGACTCGGGCCGATTCGTTTGCCCCCTCCATCGAGCGAGCGTCCGCATTGGTCTTGACATAGTCACCGGCGAGCAGCAGGTTCGGAACGGCCGTGCGTGAGTTGGGCCGAAGCTCCCACGAGCCAACGGAATTGAGCAACATCGGCGTCTCGTTGGTGAGTTGCCTACCATCGAAGACGATGGCCGGGTCGAGATGCCACGAGTGCAGATCGCTGTCGCGCAACAGAATTCGATCGCCTTGGTTCAGGTGGGCCTTCACCTGCTCGAAGACGTCCCGCGCAATTTCCTCCCTCGAACATTCAGCAGCAGGCTTTCCATACACGATCCCCGGTGACCGCCAGTCGGAAATGTTGAGCGACAGCACGTCGTTGACCTGGCCGTCGCCGTAGTCACGGGCGAGGTCGCGGTGCGGCCAGAACTGCGCCTGATGCAGCGCTCCCAACCCCCACGGCGAATCGAGAAACCCGATGTGCCCCGGACTGAAGGTATTCCGATTGCGCAGGAAGAACTGAATGCCGCACTCCCATGCGAACTTCAGTCGGCTCATGCGCCCGAGGTCGGGATCGGCCGCGAGAACATCGGCCGACCACAGTTTCTGCACCCGGTCGGCGGGTATGGCCGACACGTAGTAGTCCGCCTCCACTCGGGTCGTGCCGTCGTCCGCGCCGTGCACGGCGGCGCCGACCACGCGGCCGCCGGCGATATCGAGTGCCTCGACGGAAGTCTTCATTCGAAACTCGACGCCGAGGGAGCGCAGATGTTCGACCCACGGATGGATCCAGGCTTCGTTTGTCGGGCCGTCGAGCACCCGGTCGGGTGGACCCTCGGCGCCGCGTCCGAGCAGGTTGAGCATAAATCCGACGACCCACCGCGCGACGGTCCGCGAACTCGCGAAGTATTCGTCGGATCCGAAGATCTGCGGTGGAAACCGCGATGCGAGATCCTGATACGCGCGCGGTTTACCTTCGGCGTGAACGTATTCCCGCCAGGTGACGTGCTCCCACTGCCCGAGTCGCCGGGCCTCCGAGCTGGTTAGGTAGACCCAGATGCGCGCGACGAAGCCGACGAATTCGGCGGGCACCGTCGACCCGAGTCCAAGCAATTGTGCGAGCGCCGATGCCATCGTGACCGGATCGAGCAGGCGGGTGTCCTTCGACAGATATGGGACCGGCACCGTCGCGTCGTCGCGTCCCATCCAGGACAGCTGCACCGACGAGGTGGCCAGCAAGTTGTCCCATACGCCGTTCACGTTCGTGCCGTACGGAATTCGGCGCATGGTGTCGGGCACATGATTGAGGAAGCCCTGGAAGATCCGTAGCCCGTGCTCGCCGGGCAGCGGCCTTCGACCGTCTCTCCCGGTGTCGGGCACTTCCATACTTCGTGCTTTGCCGCCGAACTCGTCCGTCCGTTCGTAGACTGTCACGCGGTAGCCGCGCTCGGCCAGCTCGTGGGCAGTGGTCAAGCCCGCGATGCCTGCGCCGAACACCGCGACCCGACCCACCCCACCTGTCGACCCCGGTGCGGCGGCGGCACGCCCTGTGGGCAGCAACAACCCGAGTCCGGTTGCCGCAGTCCCGGCGAGTACCGCCCTTCTGCTGACCTGCTGCGGATCCGCTCCGCTCATCCCGACACGCTTTCGGATCGAGGTAGCTCGTGTCTGTTTCGGACGACGTCGTAGTTCTCGACATCGAAGTGAGCCAACGACTTTCGCAGCTTGGCCGTCGACCACGGCCACGTGACGAAGTTCTTGCCGTGCTCGTCGATGTAGAAACTGGCGCAGCCGCCGGTGTTGTACACGCTGTTGCCGAGATCGCGCTGAACACGTTCGTTGAATGCCGCGAAGTGCTGTTCGATCACCTCGAGCGCCTCGACGCCACTGGACCGCGTCAACCGAATCGCGTCGATGACGTAGTCGATCTGCGACTCCGCCAGAGACAGCAGCGAGTTGTACATGACGATGTTCGGTCCGAGCAGCAGATACGCGTTCGGTGCGCTCGGAACGGTTGTGGCGAGGTACGCCTCGGGGCTCGTCCGGTCCCACTGCTCCGACAGCGTCGACCCGCCGCGAACCCGAATTCGCTTCGCTATCGGCGGATACCGTAGTTCGAATCCAGTGGCGAAAACGATGACGTCGACGAACTTCTCGGTGCCGTCGGCAGCGATCAATTTATCGCCATCGACCGCCGTCAACGCGTGCGGAAGCAGCGTGACATTGGATCTGGACAAAGCCGGTAGGTAGGTGTTGGACAACAGCAACCGCTTGCAGCCGATCGTGAAGTCCGGTGTCAGCATGGCGCGCAGCGTTGGATCGGGAACTTGCGATCGCAGCTGGCCGCGGCCGACCGGACCGAGCAGTCGAGCGGTCCGCTCCCGCCGCATGACGAGCGCGAGCGTGCGCAAGATGACGTCGCACACGAAACGCAGGAACCATTGCGCCGCGGGAACCAGCCGGAAGAACGTCTGTACGAAACTCGGGATCGGGAAATCGAGCCGCGGGATAACCCACGCGGGAGTGCGCTGAAAGACGATCAGCTCGTCGACGACGGACGCGATCTCGGGCACGATCTGCACCGACGAACAACCCGTGCCGATCACCGCCACCCGTTTGTCGGCAAGATCGATGTCGTGATTCCAGGTGGCGGAGTGGAATTTCGTACCGGTGAAGGTCTCCAGCCCCGGCAGCGGTGGGAACTTCGGCTCCGTCAGTAGACCGGTTGCGAAGACGACGTGTCGCGCGAGATAGGTGCCGCGGGTCGTCTGCATCGTCCACTGTCTGTCTGCGTCCGACCAGCTTGCGTCGAGCAGCTCCGTTCCGAAGCGGAGCCGCTCGGCGATACCGAATTCGACTACGGTGTCCTCGATGTAGGCCAGCACCTCGGGCTGGCTTGCGAAGTTCCTGCTCCACTTGGGGTTCGGGTTGAAAGTAAAGCAGTACACGGCCGAGGGGATGTCGACGCCACATCCGGGATAGGTGTTCTCCCGCCACGTTCCGCCGACTCGATCCGCCTTTTCGAGCACGACGAAGTCGTCGATCCCTGCCCGATCCAGCTTCACCGCCGCAGCAATACCGGAGAGCCCCGAACCGACGATGACAACTTCGTGCACCTGCAGACCCAGGGAGTCCTCGAATTCTGCTGTGCTGCTGCGGTTATCGGGCACGCTCCACCTCCGGTTCAGCTTCGGACAGGCCGATCTTGTCGTGCAGACGCGCAAGCGGCGCGGGCGCCCACCAGTTGTAGCGGCCCATCAATTGCATAAATGCCGGCACCAGCACGCTGCGCACAAGGGTTGCGTCCACCACAACCATGAGCGCGAGGCCAAGGCCGAACATCTGAATGAACGACACCTGCGACGTGACGAGCGCAGACAGGACGACAGCCATCAAAATCGCTGCAGCAGTGATGATCCTGCCCGTCCGTGCCATGCCCAAAGCGACGGCGCGGGAGCTGTCCTGCGCCGAACGTGACGACTTCAGCCATTCCTCCCGGATCCGCGACAGGATGAAGATCTCGTAGTCCATCGACATGCCGAAGGCGAGGCAGAACATCAGCACAGGTATGACGGTGTTCAAATAGCCGGTCGGTGTGAAGCCGAGCAACCCTGACAGGTGCCCTTCCTGGAAGATCCACACCAGGGCACCGAACGTCGCTGATAGCGAAAGCGTGTTCACCACAATCGCTTTGATCGGCAACACGATGCTGCCGGTGAACAGGAACAGGACGACGAAGATTGCAAGTGCGATCCATGCGAGAGCCAGTGGCAGGCGCCCCGCGATCGCGGCGATCGTGTCGTCGTTCTTGGCTGCCGGACCGGTGAACAGCACCTCGGCCGGCGGCGGCACCGCGCGCAGCCGCTCGAGCAACTCGCCACCCTCGGCGCCGAACGGGGGCACCTTCGTGGCTACCGTAAGGAACGTTCCTTCGGCGTCGCGCAAACCTTCGGGCGCCGACGCAGCACGGAAACCGGAGACGTACGTACCTGCCGCCGATGCCACACCTACCACGCCGTCCACTTCCGACAGCGCCTGCGCGTACGGTCCCGGGTCGCCGGTGAAGTCGGGCAGTAGAGCCAGCGCCGACGCCGTAGCGTCCTGGTTGAAGTCGGTTCGCAGACTGTCGCCGACCTGCCTGCTCGACGCTTGGTCCCCGATGGCTCGATCGTCGGCGAAGCCGAGCTGAACCGACAGGAACGGGGCGCCGAGGAAGAGCAGGACGATAATCACTGCGACGGCAGCGACAGCAGGAAATTTGTTGACACGCATGACGATTCGATACCAGAGGCTCTCCTCGGGTACCACGGTGCGTTTCGGCGATCGGCCGAACCACTTCAGCGCCGGAGTGCGCAGGTCGAGAGCGTTCACTCTCGTTCCGAGCAGTTTGAGAATGGCAGGCATCAAGACGAGCGCGGCAACCGCCGCCGCGCCGACGACCGCCATCCCGGCGTAGGCGAACGACCTGAGGAAGTAGAGGGGGAAGATCAGCAGTGCCGACATCGACAGCATGACCGGCAAGGCCGAGAAGAGCACTGTGCGTCCCGCGGTACGAACAGTGCGCTCGATTGCGGTATCGACGTCGTGACCGGCCTGGAGCTCCTCACGGAAACGGCTGACCATGAACAGGCTGTAATCGATGGCGAGCGCCATGCCGAGAGCGGTCGTCATATTCAGCGCATAGAACGACATGTCGGTGAATACCGAAAGGCCGCGCAGGATTCCGACGGTAGTCAGGATCGAAAAGATTCCTATAGCGAGCGGCAGCATGGCTGCGACGAGGCTGCCGAAGATCCAGACGAGCAGTATGCCGGTGATCGGAATCGCGACCGCCTCGGCGACGAGCAGATCCTTGGTGACCTGATCGGTCACCTCTTGATAACCGACAGCTTCACCGCCCGCTCGCACGGTGATGCCGTCTCGCACCCCGGAGAGTTCGTCGGCGATCTTCTCGGCTCGTGCCATCGCAGTCTTGTCGTCGCCGTCGATCTTCGCAGCGATAATCGCACTCGTCGAATCGGTGCTGCGCAGTGCGATCGCGAGATCCGGCGGCGCCTCCCAGTAGGACTGGACGCTGGAGACGCCATCGCTCGCACGAAGCTCGTCGGTGAGTTCGTTGCCGAAGCTTCGGGTCTCCGCGGTGTCGAGGCCTGCGGGAGCGTCGACGAGAAGCACCAGGTTCGGAGCTCCGATTCCGAAACGTTCGTCGAGAATCTGCGACGCGCGGGTCGATTCCGCATCGGGATCTTCGAAACCACCCTGGCCGAGGTGATCCATGACGGTCGCCCCGGCCACACCGCAGAGGATCGCGATGGCGAACATGAAAGCCAATACGTATTTGGGCGCCCGGATCGACAGCCTCGCAATCTGATTCAGCATGGTCGGCCGACCGAGTCCCGCACCGCAACGCTGCCGTCGCGATAACGTGCGACCAGTGGGTCCGCACAGTCGTCGCCGGGCCCGCAGAGCAGACGACGGACCGCTGCCTCGAGTATCGCGGAGCCGTCCCGGGAGAGAATCGATTCGGCGTGGAACTGAATGGACTCGAACGTGTCGCCACGCAACGCGTGCACCTCTTTCGTCTGAGCTTTTCGGCTGACCTGAACCCTGCCCGCGAGATCCGAGTCGAAGCTGTCGGTGTCGCATTCGGCGACGAAAGTGTTGTAGAAGCCGACGCGCGCGGGCACGCCGAACAGCGAAATATCCCGTCCAGCACCCTGATTCGGCTCCGGGAGCCTCCCTAGCCGCAGGCCGAGCACCGAGCAGAGGATCTGGTGGCTCAAGCACACGGCCAAGAGCCGATCCGAGCGTGCGAGCGCGTCGGCAACCAACCTGTGCATGGCTGCGATACGCGGATTGCTCAGTGCCCGTGGGTCGCCCGGACCAGGTCCGAGTACCACCAGGTCGTAGTCCTGCACCGCGAAAGTGTCGTCGTAGCGAAGAAAAGTCACTGCCAACCCGAGTGCCCGCAGTTCGCTCGCCAACATTGCGGTGAAGTTGTCTTCCGCGTCGATCAGCAAAGCGTGATTGCCCGCGATCCCGGACAGCTCCGCCGAACGCGTCTCCGGGTCGGCGAACCAGAACGGTGAAGCGAGCGTGTTGCGCTCCCGCAATGCGTCGCGCACACACGTCTGACCTGACAGATGCGAGTGCGCTGCCGCAGTCACCCTGCCGAGCAGCGCGGCAGCCTTGACCCGGGTCTCGTTCATTTCTTGACGCGGATTCGAATGGCGCACGAGCGTCGATCCGACCGCGATCCGCGCCCGGCCGAGCTCGTCCAGCATCGCGGTCCGAATGAGAATGGTCGAATCCATGCGGATCGCACCTGCCGGATCGTGGTCGACGAGCGCCATTGCTCCGCTGTAGTAACCGCGACCCGACGTTTCGTACTTCTTGATCACCCTGCTCGCGTTCTCCAGCGGGCTGCCCATCACCGTCGGTGCGAACATGGTCTCCCGCAACACATCCGCGACCGTTCGCGAGGTTCGGCCGCGCAGCAGATATTCGGTGTGCGACAGATGCGCCATCTCCTTGAGGAACGGGCCTGCGACCTTGCCACCGGCGTCGCACAGCCTCGACATCATCTTCAGTTCCTCGTCGACGACCATGAACAGTTCGTCGGTCTCCTTGTTGTCGGAGAGAAAATCGAGCACGCCTGCCACAGTCGCTCCGGCGGGTGGATACCGGTAGGTTCCGCTGATCGGATTCATCGACACGTAGCCGTCGTGCAACGTGACGTGCGCCTCCGGGCTCGCGCCGACGAACGTCCGAGTGCCGGTGTGCACGATGAACGTCCAGTAGGAACCATGCTCGTTGAGCAGCAAGCTCTTGAAGACACTCAACGCCGTCCCTACCGGGTCGGCACCGACCGATCCGACGAGCGACCGGCTGATGACGAAGTTCGATCCCTCCCCTGCGCCGATTTCGTCGGCGATGACATTGGCAACGATCTGTTCGTAGTCGTCGTCGGAGACGTCGAACTCGAAGTCGTCGAACGAGACCGGGTCGGTACGAATCGCGGCGAGGACCACGTCACGGCTCACGGCGTCTCGCTCGGTGACCGTCATCGCCAACAGCGGCGAACGATCGTCGATGCAGGGGTAGCCGCGCTCCCGGATCTGCCGATATGGCAGCAGCACAAGGACATCCGAGTCGGCGGTTAGGTCCGTCAGGTCGTCGATCTCGTCAAGGACGGAGACCGATCCGAGCAGGATCTCCAGCTCGGTACCGTTGGTTTGCGGCCGGTGCAGGATGGCGAACGGCGGCGGTTCCTGCGACGTGACGGCATTCAGCGCTGTCGCACCGGCCCGGCGGCCGTCGTCGGTCATCTCACGCCTCCTTACTCCCCGCCACGATCGCGGTGTTGCTCAGCGCCGACGCGATTCGATCGGTCGACTGCACCATCGCGCAGCGCGACGCCGCGTATTCGAGAGTCATGACGTGATCCGCTCGGGTGAAGTCAGCTATCGCATCGGAGACGAGGAACGTCTCGACATCGTGGGAGAACGCGTCACACGCCGTCATCAGAATCCCGACGTGCGCGTAGACACCACACACGATCATCTGGTCGCGCCCACAATCACGAAGGCGGGCGGCGAGATCGGACTTGTGGAAGGCGCTGTAGCGCCACTTGGTGAAGACCCAGTCCTCCTCGCGCGGGGTCAGCTCAGGAATGATCTCCCGGTCGGACTCGTCCACCGACATGCCGTCACCCCAGAAGTCACGCAACAACCCCCGCTGTTCTCGAGTCATGCCACCCGGCTGAGCGGTATAGGCAATGACGACGCCTGCGGCAGCGCACACGTCACGCAGGTGTGTGATGTTCGCGAGCAGCTCGTCGAACAACGGAGACTGCCGTCCGAAAGGACGTAGAAAGTACTGCTGCATATCGTGAATCAACAGCACGGCGCGATGTGGCTCCAGCGTCCAGTCGACCGTGTTCACCGGCAGTTCGGCGTGTGCCGGCATGCCGTAGGAACCGACTGTCGGTATTCCCGTCATTGTTGTCCGCTCGCTTTCGTATCGTCTCGGTGCCCCGGCATTGCTACTCAGGCTCCGAGAGTTGCGCCGCCGTCGACGGTCAGGTCGCCCATCGTGATGTGTTTGGCTTCGTCGGAAAGCAGGAACAGCACAGCGTCGGCGATGTCGTCCGGTTGGGCGATACGTCCGAGCGGTATGCCGAGTCGAAACCGTTGCAGGTCACCGTCGATCGTGGCGCGCGACCGATCTTGTCCGTCCCAGCTCACCCGCAACATGTCGGTGTCCGTCGAACCAGGTGACACCACATTGCAGCGGATACCGAAGCGAGCGACCTCGAGTGCCGTGCATTTCGTGAACATCGTCGACGCTGCTTTTGAGGCCGCGTATGCGGTCAGCGCCACCCGCGGAGTCTTGGCAGCGTTCGACGACACCGTGACGAGCGAGCCGGCTCGCCGTGGAATCATCCTGCGCAGTACCGCGCTCGTAGCCACGAAAACGCCGGTTGTGTTGACCGCGAACGTCGCATCCCAATCGCCGTCGGACAGCTCCGCTGCCTCGCCTGTGAACATGACACCGGCCGCATTGACCAGGTGCTCGATCGGCCCGATGGTGGATTCGACCGTGTCGACGATCCGCTCGATGTCGGTCCGCTTGCTGACGTCGCCCAGCATCGGGATCACGCGGTCGGTTGCCGACGCGGCTTTGTCGGGCTCGGCCGCGTCGATCGCGACGACCGTCGTACCGAGTTCGCCGAGTCGTCGAGCGATCGTCGCACCGATGCCTCTGGCACCGCCGGTGACAACGGCGACCCCGGGCCTCGGATCACGCTCGGTCTGCACATCGGTCACGACGCGCTACCGGTGCCCGGTGTTGCGGTCAGCAACTTGGCCAACGCTAGCCGCTGCACCTTCGCCGTTGCGGTGCGCGGCAGTTGCGCAAGCGGTAGCTGCACCGGTTCGCGCATCTGCGGTAGATCGGCGATGGCGGCGTGCCACTGCGCCAGATCCAGTGGCGACTCGTCTCGGGTCACGACGACTGGAGTCGGCACGCCGCTGTCGTCGGCAATCACGACGATCTCCAGCAAGGCATCCATCCGAGCCAGCACGGTGTCCTCGATCGCCAAGGTGCTTCCGAAGCCTGCGATCGTGTCCACCTCCCGATCGAGCAGATGCAGACAGCCCCACTTCGTTCGATAGCCGACGTCGCCCATTCGCCACCAACCGTCGGTCAGCTGTCGCCTGTAGCGGTCGTCCTCACCGAGATAGGTGAGCGCGCGACCGTCGCTGCGTATTTCGACGTATCCCGGCTGTGCTTCCGTCGGCCGCTTGCCGTCGGCACCGACGACCCGAAGCCCGGTCATACCGGCGAACGGAAACCCGACGCAACGCCAGTCCGCGTCGATGCCGCGCTTTCGGGTGCTGACCCGGCCCACCGTCGGACCGATTTCGCTCTGCCCGTACAGCTGGATGTGAATCGGATTCTTCCGCTCGGAGGCTGCGAGGAGTTCCACAACCGTCCGTGGGTGGATCGCATCGAAGGTCGTACTCAGGCAGTTGAGATTTGCAAGCGGTCCGCGCGGATCCTTGGTCAGCGGCTCCCATGCGACGATCGCGTTCGGATGGGCTTCGATGATGCCCGGCTTCGTACGCGCAAGGATCTCGGCGACGTGGCTCGAATCCGGATCGCGGATGATCACGATCGGAAAGCCGCGCGCGAGCGCGATCGCAAGTGCGGTCACCAGTCGTGAGTGCACGAAGGAGACGTGTATCGCGACTGTCTCGCGGCGTCTGATCAATGCTCGCGCACCCACAGCCTGCGGTCGATAACGCGCCTGCAGTGTCTTTGCCGTGTGGACGACAAGTTTCGGTACGCCGGTCGTTCCGGACGTGTGTGTGATCAACGCGGGCAGCGACGGATCGGGGCGAATCGGCGCTACCGGATTGCGCTCGCCGTCGAGGTCGAGGCGTAGCGCGGCGTCGCCATCGCTCGATGCGAGCAGGACAGCGCGAGCGTGCTGTTTGGTCTCCTCGGTCAGTACTTCGGCGAACTTTCCACCGTCGGTGATCAGGTACGGCCAATCGCAGCGGCGCAACAATTCGGCGACCACATCGCCTTTGAGAGCTGGCGACAGATTCACCGGCACCGCGCCTACGCGCGACACCGCGCAGGCGAGCAGAAAGATGTCGAACCCGTCCTGCTTGAAGATCGCGACCTTGTCACCGGGTCGCACTCCGGCCGCGACAAGCGCTGTTGCGGCTCTGGCCACGATGTCCGCACAGTCGCCGACCGTCAGCTCACTGCCGCGGCCTGGATCGAGGTCGAGCACATGGTCGAGGGTGACCGTGAGATCCGGATTTCGCTGTGCCGCCTGCTCGAACAGTCCGCCGATGAACAGGCCACGATTGCCGATGCGCTGCAGAATCATTTCGGGCTCCCCGACTCGAGCGCTGTCTTGATCCCGCGCAGTGTCTCGCCGATGTCGCCGGCGATCTTGGCGCCCCAATCGGAGATGAATTGCTGCTCGGATTCGGGATCCATGTCGGCCATGATGCCCCTCATGCCCTCGGTCAACCGTCCCATCCAAAACCTATGGGTGAGAATGCTTCCCGTGCCATCAGCGGAGATTTCGTAGGACCACACACTCTCCTGGGTGTTGCCTGCGGAATCGCGCATTGCCCACCGGAAGACCTCGGGTCGGACTGCCTCTACGACTTCCGATTCCGTACTCCAGTCGCCTCTGACGACAGGCGCCCACTCGACGACGGTCGGTTCACGGTGATTGTTTCCGCGGAACACCGATCCGACCTGACCGGCGGCGCCGACGATCCACGTGCCACCGCCACACTCGGGGCTCCACTGTCCACTCGCGGCAAGATCGGTGACGCAGTCGAACACTCGCTCCGGCGGTTGGTCGATGCGGATGTCGCCCAGTACGTGAAACGTCTGGACCTGCGACGTTTGCTCGGTCAATTTGCCTCCTCGGTGACAAGCCGCATATCTCTGTGCAAGAAGTGCCAGACCGTGTGATAGCTGTCGAGCAGCGGTGACGCGACGAAATCCCAGTTCTGCCTTGCGATTTCGTCGACGGCTGCTCTGAAGCGACCAGGATAGGCAGTCCACAGCGGTGTCGAATCCGCTATCCGCTCCAGCAATTCGTCGACCTCGCCGTGAAAATCGACGAGCGCGCGGGCATTCGCGTCCGAACGATCACGTTGAAATGCCGTGACCACAACCTTGAGACGCCTGTCGAAGGACTCGAACTCGGCGAGCAGCGGCTTGGTCGCCGTACGTGTCGAGTCGAGCAGCCCCGCCAGTCGGTCGGATGCTTCGCTCCTGCCGAGCGCGGTCAAACCGTAGACCTCGCCGCGCGGGGTACGCGTTGCCGTGAAGAGCGAATCGTTGCCGAGCACCGATTCGTCGTCGATCGTCGCTGTTCGCTCGGTCGCGGGCAGCCAAGCGCCGAGTCGGTCGGCACTCACCCAGCCCGCGACCCGGATGGCGTGCAGAATTCTCAGCTCGGGAGTTACGACGGTCATCGAGCGATCTCCTTTGCTGCCCACTTCGCAGCGGCGCGGACCGCGAGCACAGTGCCCACGCCGCGCCTGGCTTCTGGTTTTGCGATCACGTATTCGACGAAACAGTCCGGTAGGTCGGCGGTCACGGCGTCGGCGCAGTCGAAGGCGACGCGGTGACCTGCCGCGGCGAGGCGCTCCGCGGCGTCTCGCTCTCCGGTGATGACCAGGGTGGCGGCAGGAATCGGCGCGCCGGTAGCTGTCGCGACGATCGCGTTCGGTTCGACCGCGAGCACAGCGGCGAGGGTCGGTTTGATTCGCGCCTCGATCGCCTCGTCTGCGAACAGGTCCGACGGGAACTCGACCGTGGCTCCGGCAAGGCGCTCGACGACGCCCTGCCATACGCGACCGGTCGTGCCGCACACCGTCACCGTCGCACCTGCCGATGGCGCGGCCGTGGAGAACGAGGCTCCGACAACGGCCGGAATGCCGAGTTCGCGGGCGACGACGGCCGCGTGTGAACCGGCGCCACCCTCCACCGTGACGACGGCAACGGAAGAGACCATGCCGAGGAAGTCTTCGGGTTCGGTGCGTGGCCGCAGCAGCACGAGCGGCTCACCCCCACCTGCCAGCGCGGCTTCGGTCGTGGTGACGACACGTCCTGTGGCGACGCCTGCCGACGCCCCGACTCCGATCGCAAGCAGGCGTCCGCGATCCGGGTCGGCAACGCTCGGCGATTCGCCGAACAGGGCATCGATATCGAGTCGCGCCAAGGCGATCTGCCTACCGATCAGACCCGTCCGCCACCCTGCGATCGTGACCGTGTTACGAACCTGACCGGTCGTCACGGCAGGTCGCAACTGCACGATCCACCCTGTGCCGTTCTCGACGACGAACTCCACCTCTACGGCGACGGTCTGCCATTCGTACATCTCGGTGACGACCCCGGCAAGCTCGTCGTATGCGGTCCAACTGTCGTCTCGCAATGCCGAGATCGGCAGCGGCGTCGTGGTTCCTGAAACAAGCGACTCCCCCGTGCTCGCTCGCAGGTACTCACCGTGCAGGCCTGCCACGCCGGTGAGCGGATCGTGGCTGAAGACCACGCCACTGCCCGACGCCCCCACACCGGTGCCGTATGCCAACACCTGAACGACGACGGCCGTGGCCACGTGCTCGGAAATGCCGTTGGCTCTTCGATATTCGCGCGCCCTTGCGTTGTCCCACGACGCGAACACCGCCTCGACGGCGAGGCGGACCTGAGCTGCGGGCGAGGAGGGAAAATTCGTACCGCTGTGCTCTTCGTACAACGCGACAAGCCTGCGATAGTCGGCGACCGGATCGACCGCGTCGCTCGGATTGCCCGGCACACAGCCCGCAACGTGCGAGCACAGGTTCGCGACTCCCCCGAGAACGACCTGCCACGCTGCGGATTCGGTGCCGAGACGCCCGCTGAGCGCGGCGACGTTTCGGTCCGTGAGACCGACGCCGAGCAAGGTGTCCATCATGCCGGGCATGCTCACAGCCGGGCTGGATCTGACGGCGAAACCCACGGCGAGTTCGTCGACCCCGGATTCGACTGCGGCGGCGACGAGTTCGTCGACCAAGCGCGCTGCCAGCGCCGGCGGCACCCTGCCGTCGACCAGGTCCGCGGCGCGCACGACCCGAAACGGCGGGACCCGGAAGCCCCGTTCGACCAGGCGAGTGAGAAAGAACCCCTTGCCACCCAACTCGTCTCGCGAGTCGGGCACCCGCAGCTGGGAATCAGCGACTGACAAGTTCATCAGCCACCCTTCGTTCCGCGAAGCGCGACTGCGCGCCTACGAACACCGCGCGCATCTCCGTTGCACCGGACTCGAGCTCATCCCAGAGCACGGCACGCTTGGGTTTCCCACTCGTTGTGCGAGGCACCGCGAGCGGCGCGACGAATGCCAGTGCTGCGTTCGCGGCGTCGATGCCCAACTTGGTCAGCACGCCGACCGCCTGATCGACCTTCTCGGCTGCGACGCGTTGCTGGAACACCACGAGTGCTGCCGCTCTGCCTACCGAGCCGACATCGCGGAGTACGACGATCACTTTGTCGTGCTTGATGTTCAGTCGTTCCGCTATCGCGATTTCCGCATCTTCGGCCAACACGAACGAGCCGTTGATCTTCACCGAGTTCCCGACGCGACCGATCACGTACAACTCGCCGTCCAGGCGGAGCCCGAGGTCGCCGGTTCGGTAGCGAGGCAGCTGATCGGGTGGACCGTCGCCGAGGTAGCCGCTGAAGATCGCAGGTGAGGACACCTCGATCTCGCCGACACAGCCATCGGGCAACACCTGTCCGTCGGTAGCGATGATCGCGACGGCGGCACCTGGCAGCTCGCGCCCGCAGGAGACGACGTGATTGACCTCCTCGACACCGCTACCCACGCCGGTCGAGGTCGAGACGAACTCCGAAAGCGACTGTTTCCGAACGATTCTGGCTTCGTCGCTCGCCCGCATGCTGCTGAAGTCGAGCGTCAGCGCAGTAGGTTCCTCGCCAGGACCCGTCGTGGTGATGGCCAAGGTCGTCTCGGCCATCCCGTAACCGGGCTTGATCGTCTCGGGCTTGAAGCCGTAGGGCGCGAGCAGTTCGTAGAACGCACGCAGGGCCCGAAAATTGATCCGATCCGACCCGACGATCAGCGTTCGCCACGTCGAGAAATCCATGCCGACGAGGCTCCGCTCACTCACGAGCCTGACGATGCGCTCCACCGCGAAGTTCGGCATCGCGGAGTGGTGCAGGCCGTGGCGCCCGAACAGTTCGAGCCACAGTGCGGGCCGCCGAACGAAGTGCTCCGGCCGCATGAGCCAGACATCCTGGCCGTAGGTGATCGGTGACATGAAGGTTCCGATCAAGCCCATGTCGTGATGCAACGGCAGCCACGAACCGAAGGTCTGGCTGTGCGCGGTCCGCCCGTGCTCGCCGTCCTGATGGAAGACCGACTTCAACATGGCGATGTGCGCTAGCACAGCCCCTGCGCTCAACCGGACCCCTCGCGGCGCACTCGTCGAACCCGACGTGAACTGAATGATGGCGGTCTCGCCCCCGCGCGCTGGCGTCAGCTCGATCGTCGACCGATCTCGCACCTCGTCGGCAACATCGATAAGCATCGGTGCCCCGATGAAGTCCGTCCGCTCGACCTCCGCGAGTGCGCCCGCTTCGCCTACCACCGCCGTCGCGTCGAGCGCGGACAGCAAGGCACCGACGTACTCACGGTGTGCCAGGTTGCCGGTGAGCCCAACCGGTGCGACGGCCGTTGGAACTGCTCCGATGGCCAGCGTTGCGAAGAAGTACCGCGCAAAATCGACTCCGGTGGGCAGAATCAGCGCGACCCGATCTCCGCGGCCGATCCCTTTGCCTCGCAACGATTCCGCAACACCCCGAGTCTTGGCAGCGAGGTCGTCGTAGGACAACCGCGACCAGTCACCGTCGTCGTAGAACGCAATGCTGCCACCCTCGGCTTCCCGGAAGGCGATCCAATCGACAATCGATTCCATGGTGTTGTCCCCGCTGCATCGTTACTCGGTCGGTACCCGTCGGTCGGTCAGTTTCCGGCTACGCCCACGCGCGCGGTAGCTGCGCTGGATCAGCGCCACAAGATCGCCGACGGTTGTGATGTCGAAGACCTCGGGGTTGTCGATCAGCTCGATTCCGTACTCCTCTTCGACCAGCGTCATCGCTTCCATCAGGGAGAGTGAATCGATGTCGATGTCGTCCCGGACGGAATCGGTGAGGCGCAGGTCCGGACGCGGACGCCCCTTCCCGAGCTTGTCCTCGATCACCGAGAGGACTTCCTCCGGATCCGAAACCCGATCGTGAAAGCCGTTGCTGCTACTCACAGAATTCGCACCTCTCCGCTATCGCCGTTTACATAGACGCGCTGACCGGACTTGATGTCTCGCGCGATCGGATGCGAAACGACGGCGGGCACGCCGAGTTCGCGGCAGATGATCGCGACGTGGGAGTACTGGCTGCCGCGGGCCGTCACGACAGCGCCGATGAACGGCAGCATCGGGATGATGTTGGCGTCGGCACTCTCGCAGACGAGCACCGCGCCCGGCTGCTCGGGAATTTCGTCGATCTCGATAGCGACGCCGTCGCAGATCCCGGCCGAGACACCTCGTGGCACACGCCGGGGTTGGTGGGCCTGCGACGCTCCCGGGGCGAGATCGAGGTAGTCCGGCATATCCACCCCGAGTGCCTCCTCGCACGACACCCGGCGACGTTCGATTTCCTCTTTGCCTGGCACCACGTTTCGCAACTCCGCCATGGACAGGTAGGGCCAGTCCGCGTCGTCGACCCCTCGCAGCGCTGCGAGCCGGGGCACGAAGCGTCGATGCGCATGCAAAATGCGCATACAGAGGGATTTGCTGTACTCGCGAAGAGCCATGACGTCGCCGAGCAACAACACCGATGCGTCGATCGCGCGGCCCCGAGCCGAGTCGTACATCCCGACGAGGGCCTCCCGCGGTGAGACGTCGTGAAACTCTCGATCACTTGTCGCAGGTGGTCTGATCGGCGTCATCGCGTAGTCCGCCCATGGCAATGCCGTATCGGCGATCTCGTAGAACGGCTCGCTGACGAATCGTCCCGGCCCGTTCTCGACCGAGCTCAGCGCGAACAGTCGACCCCACGGCAGTTCCGCGGGCTCCTTGAGCCAGTTCGCCATCGCGATGCCCTTACCTGCGAGGCGGCCGACGACTTTGCGCTGCAGAACCTCCGCTGCGACAGCGCCCGAGCTGCTGACGATGTGCAGGTGCCACGCACGCTCGAGCAACGCGTTACCCGCCGCGGCGAGTTCGCCGATCCGCCAATCCGCATCGGTCGTCACGGCGGCGTCGACATCGTGTTCGAACCCGAACACTCGCTGCTCGAGTTCCATGAGGCGAGGCCGCAGCGACACGAGTTCGCGCATCATGCGAACGCTCGACCTGCGGCGCTTGATCCGTCCCGACTCCGCTCCGAGCCCGGACCGCGGCGGCTCGATTCCTTCGAAGAACGCCGCCGTGATATCGACAGGGGTGAGCAGGTCGACCTGTTCGGCCACATAGCAGTACGCGGTCAGATTGTGGTACGGCCGGCAACTGAAGTACCCCGTGAAGACGTAGTTCGAGCCGGTAGCCCAGGACGGATTGTCGAGGATGTCGCCGACGAACAGTCGACTGCCAAGTTCCATCGGCCTGCCGACGAGCGACCACGACATCGGGGACAACCGCTGCGGAGCGATCTCGGCGAAGTTGCCCGCCGAATACACCTGCATGGTCGGATGTTGCAGCGTGTCGGTACGGCAATGCTGATAGTCGTTCACCTGCGTTGTCATCGCTGTCCACCGATACCCGTCAACGCGAGCCCCGATTCCCGCAGAGCACGTCCTGTTGCAACGACGTAGTCGGGATCGGCGGGGGTGTCTGGAATCGGCATCCGTTCCCGAACATTGTCGTCGAACGTGAACAGAGGCCGGACATAGTCGACGATGGCAGGTTCGACACCGAACCGTTTCGCGGCGGCGCGTTGGAGCCAGCGCGGTCCGACGCCGTCCACGATCTTCGGCACAACACCCCACGGCCTGCACAGCTGCTCGAGAATCGCCGCGAGCGTCGGCAGTTCCGGGTCGAAATACGTTGTGGCCTTTGGTGGTTTCTGCGCTGTCGCAAGATCGCGGACAACTTCCGCCGCAAGTGCGACATCGCACGCATAGATCGGGAAGTCACCACGCGCTTCGAGTACGGCGGGCAAACCCGCGAGCAGATGCGGCAACGCTGCGATCGGTCCGCCCTGCAACGGAATCACATCGGCGGGTGCTGCTCCGAGCAGCGGACCGATCCGCAGGATCGATACGGGAACCCGCGTCTCGCGTCGGGCGATGAGCTCGCCGCGATACTTCGCGTACTCGTAGAAGTTGCGGAACGACTGGCCGCGGGCAAGATCGCGGTTGGTGATCGCACCCTTCGCACGGCCGAGGGCGACCACAGAGGATACGTACACGACGCGCGTAACGGAGTCGATGCGCGCGGCAAGATCGAGTACGTTTCGGGTGCCCGTGACATGGGTGTCGATGACCGACGTCGTATCCATTTCGACCGACCCGAAGCAGCTGACAACGACCTCGACACCATCGAACATTCCTTCGGCCTCGTCACCGAGTCCCATGCTCGGAGAGAGCACGTTGCCGACGACGCCAGTTCCGAAATGTGCGCGGCCGCTTCTACTCAGGGCGAGGACCTCGTGGCCCGCTGCGTCGAGAACCTGGCAGACGGCGTAACCGAGATAGCCGGATGCGCCGACGACGAGAATTTTCACTCGAACCTCCCCATCGGCAGTTCTGCAAAGGTCGCTGCCGGGCGGACGTAATCGAGGTCGAATGCGATTTCGATGATCTCCTCCAACGTGACGGCGGGATACCAGCCGTCGGCCAGTTCCACCAACCGCGTTCGTTCGAATATTCGATCGAGCGACACGTAACGCAGGCCGTACAACCGATTGCCGAGCTCTCGGTTCCAGCGGGCGTAGCGCAGTCCGACGTTCTCGGCCATCCGGAGCAACTTGTCCGGTGCTGTGACCAAACGCGGTGTCCGATAGCGGTTTCCGATGTCCTTGGACGCAAGCATTGTCATCAGCGCTACCAGCGTCGGCGCGTTTTCGCCCGCGCACAGGTGCGTGATCACCCCACCTCGCCAGTGTTCGAAATCGTCGCGGAGTCCGTGCGCGATCATCCGAAGAATGCCCTCTCCGACCAGATTTCGCGGCAGTGTGTCGACGCGCGCACCTGCTCGCACCGGCAGCACCGGCAGTTCGCCCTTCGACAGCGGTGACGCGAGCTGATAGAGCGAGCTCAACCGCGTCGTCGACTTCGTGATCGAACTGCCGATGACGGCCCCGATACGGGCGATCAGCACTGGATGTCCCGAGTTGCGTGCTTCGCGCATCAGGTGCTGCTCGGCATACCACTTGCTGACTTCGTAAGGCGTGCGATTCTCCTGCGGCGGCTGCAAAGCCTCCGGAATGTTTCCGTCCTGCAACCCCGCAACGTAGACAGTGCTGGCGTGGACGTACGGGACTGTGTAGCCGTACGCCTGGGACAGGTGCTGCGCGTAGCGCAGACCGTTCACTGCTCCCATGTAGTTGACGCGGTCCATATCCTTCTGTGACGCGGCCCAGTCGGTGACGCCCGCGAAATTGATGACCGCGGCGACCTTGCCGACGTCGATATCGTCGTCGGCCAATCCCCAGGAATCCGCCGTCACATCGCCGACGACCTGCACCATCCTCGCGCCGAGATTGCTCAGGTTGGAGCGCAACCTGCGACGCACCAGCGCGACCAGCTCGACGTCGTCGGCGTAGTCGTGAGCGACCGCTTCGATCAGGCCCTGGCCTACCTGTCCGCTGAGCCCGGTGACGAGCAATCTAGTTCCACGGGGCATCCTCTGAGCACAGTCCGTCATTGCGAAATCGTCACCAACCGGTCGTACAGACTCGAATCACCACACATGGAATCGGCGATGATGGCGAGCATCATCTCGTCGGTGCCACCGGCGATCCGCCCGACGCGGCTGTCGATCCAGAATTGCCCGATCGGAGTTTCCTGTGGCAGGTAGGCGACGCCGCCGAACACCTGCATCGCGTCGCTCATGATGCGTTCGCCGGTTCGAGCCGCACGCAGCTTGAGCGAGGCGATGCGGGAGATCGAACGTCGATCGAGACCTTCGGTCATCAGGTCGCGTGCCAACGAGGTGACCGCGCCCTTGAGCACGTCGATCTCGGCCTGACCCTCGGCCATGCGGAAGGCGAGATATTGGTGATCACGCAGCCGTTTGCCGAACTGGATCCGGCGCTCGGAATGCTCGACGGCCAACGAGATCGCCGCCTGGCAGCCTGCGACGAGCTGAGCAGCGATGGACAAGCGTTCGAAAGACAGACCGTAATTCAAATTCAGCAGTCCGAGACCGACTCTGCCGAGTACCGCCTCGCCCGGCAATTCGATATCGACGAAGTCGAGAACAACGGTATCGAGTATGTGTGTGCCGAGTTTGTCGTGCTCTCTGATCAGCTCGGTATCTGCGAGCGGAACGACAAACGTCGCATTTCTATCCGAGATCGTGCCGTCAGGTCTTGTAACTCTGCACAGAACAATCGCAAAGTCGGCTACGGCGCCGAGGGACACGTATTTCTTACGCCCGGACACGACCCAACCATCGCCGGTTCTGCGCGCGAGTGTTGTTACCGAAGAAAGGTCGCTTCCTGCGTGCGCCTCGCTCGCCGCGACGCACCCGACGGCTCGACCAGCAAGTGCGTCGTCACGGACTTCGCGCAGATAGTCGTTGGTGCCGAACCGGTGCAGCATCGACAGCACAGTCTCGCAATGGACCGACACTCCACTCGCGACGCCCGTGGGAACACGGGTGACGAGTTCCTCACCCAATCGGATTCCGAACTCGACATCGCCTGCAGGACAACCAAGTTCAGTATCCGAGTCCCACCGCCTGCGGATTACGCCGCTAGCGCCGAGGCTTTCGAGTACCGAACGTGGAAAGCGCGACGACCCCAGCTCTCCTGCAACGCAAGCAACCGCCTTCTCGACGAGGGCAGGCAGTTCGTCGTGGCCGAGCGCGTCTCGCGTCATCGACTGCGATGTCAACTGTTCTCCAAACACGTTGCATACCTGGACAATTGGAAAATGACAGAGAGCTACTCTTGGCATAGGAAAGTAGTGCCCTGGACAGCGAACGACGATGTTCGTCAACGACACAGGGGAACGCGCGCAGCGACGCTAGGCGAGCACCCCGATACTCGAAACTTCAATCAGCTTGCACACGAACATGTCTCGCGGCGACCAGCACAGCCGGCCGATCGAACCGAACAGACAAGGACGTAGGGAACGACGTGATCGTTCGACTCCCGTCGAGGATTCATCGGCCCTGGAACAGGAAGATCAACTCGCGTCGACCACCCGATCCGATGCCCTTTCGACGCTACGTCATCGGCTGCAGAATGTAGCCATCTTCACACCACTGAGACAAAATTTCCGTGCGCCGACGATCTTCGGGCGGACTCGTTCCTCTTACGGCAGGGCCATTCCGTAACAGTGTCGGATTTTCGACAAAGTGGCTGACTTTGTATCGGTCCGGAACGGTCGGATTAGGCCGAGGCAAACAGACCGCGAGTACAGCGCACCGCTGCAGGAGAATTCCTCACGCCCTTTCGCATCCGAGGCATGGACAGGTGCGAATTGATGCGTAAGAATGCTAGCGACAAGGCGATCTGGGCGCCTTCCATTGGGACCGAAATCGGCGTCCGTCCAATTCACTTAGTACTTACGCTGGCATCCCATTCCGCGGTGCCACGATGCGAGGGTGGTTCACGTGATCTACGACCAATTGCAAGCGCTTCCCGACGACTCGGAACCCTGGATCGTCGACCACACCCCCATCGCGGTCGAGGTGTCCGATACCCAGCTTCGGACGCGCGCCGTCGCCGACAGCGCGGCACGTACGGCGACACTGTTCGCCAATGGTGGCCTGCGGGCAGGCACCTACTGTGTGGTCTGGCTGGAAGCGCCCGTCGACATCCTCATTGCCTGCGCCGCCATCTCTGCGACGGGCGCCACGCCGATCATGATCAGCCCCGCGATGACCAGCTCCATCCTCGCCGCAACCTTGCACGACGTGCCTGGGATCGTCGCCATCGTCGCCGCGGATCAACGCTTCGCCGAATGCGCCGCCGTCGTCCCCGACGCAAAGCACTACGACTGGCGCGCCGTCGTCGAGGAGGCCGCCGGGCAACCACCACTCTCGAAGGCCGTCGAGCGCGGTCTCGACGAGCCGTACATCGTGACACACACATCGGGAACGACCGGCGTTCCCAAACTCGTGGAGTACACGGCGCGCAGTATCGATTACGACAGCAAGGTGCAAGCCCTCCTGCATTGGGGCGCCCGGTTGCGAGGCTACTGCGGTGTCGGTGTCTCGCCCGTCCACGGTCGCTCGGTGGTGGGCATCTCAGCGGCACTGCGCCGCAAAGCACCGCTGCTGTTCCTGCAGAACAGCACCACAGAAGAAGTCGAACGCGCCCTCAAGCGCTACCGGCCGATGTATCTGGAGGCGCACCCGTACAACTTCCGGGCGTGGCAGCACCTCGGCGCTACCGGCGCGTTCAAGTCGGTTCGCTTCTACGCCACCAGCTTCGACGTCATTCATCCGGACACGGTCAAAGCACTTCTCGACGGCTCCAAGTATCGCCTCGCGCTCTACGCAGAGGTCTACGGCCAGTCCGAATCCGGAGCGATCGCATCCCGACTGCATCTCAAAGGTCTTCGGGCTCTGCGCCGCAGGCACCGCAGCAAAGCACTCCCCGGACACCCCGTCGGCAGCCCGGTTCCGTACTGCAAGGTGCGCATCCTCGACGAGGACGGGAACAAGGTCTCGCGTGGCACGCCGGGCCGCATCGTTGTTCGCACCCCTGTCCACATATCGCGATACCTGAACCGCAAAGACATCGCCGCTCGCCACTACCCGGCCGACGGCTGGTGGGACACAGGCGACATCGGTATTCGCTCGAAACTCGGATTCCTGACCCTCATCGACCGACAGGTCGACAGGCTATCGCTCGCGCCGAGTGGCATCGCGATCGAAGACATGCTGCTCGACAAGTTCCCCGAATTCCTCGAACTGGTCATCCTCGAAGTCGACGGTCGGCTGATACCCATTCTGTCCCTCCGAGACGGTGAGCGGCTCGACACCGTCAAGTGGGCTGATGCGACACGCGAGGTCGAGCACCTCGATCCGCCGGTCGTCATACCCGACGCCCAGTTCCCCCGCACGATCACCGGGAAGATTCGGCGAATCGAACTCAGAGATAAGGCCCGGCACGGCGAAATACCAGTCAGCGCCTGAACTTCCTCTGATCACCCGCCGATAGAACAAAGAGGATCCGTAGCTGCTGTGGCATCGACGACTCAGGCAACATCCACGACGCGCCCTTCGCGAAAATTGCTCGCCTACCTGCAACTCGGCAAAGCGCGGATCTATCACCACAGCTACGGCTGGCTGCTTGCCATACTCCTGCTCAACCTCGACGGCTACCTCGACCGGTCCAGCGTGGTTCCTCTGCTCCTCGCCTTGCTGACCCTGCAGCTCGTGCAGTGGAGCGCGGGTGCCGCCGACGACATCGGCGGCTTCCGTGACGGTAGCGACGCACGTAACTATGCGGGCCGGCCTGCGGTCACCGTTGCCAAGAAGCCGTTGCTCACAGGCGCACTCTCCGAGGCCGAGGCAGTCAGGTTCGCCGTCACCATGTGGGTGGGGGCGGTTGTCACGGCAGCATTGGCGGCCCTGACCTACGACGGTCCGGTGTCGATCGCGCTCGTGCTGACGTTTCTGATCGGCCACATCTGGGCGTCGCAGTACTCGTGGGGTCTCAAAGTCAGCTATGTCCCACTTGGCCTCGAGGCGACGATCTTCGTCATCACCGGGTTCACCGCGTTGCTTCCGTACTGGTTGATCGCGGGGCAGCTCAACGCCGAGATTCTGCTTGTCTTCACCATTTTCGGCCTGTGGTTCCTGATGGTCGTCGAGTACGGCAACGCCTCCGACCGCGAGGGTGACGCGGCCGTCAACCGGCGCACGCTGGCAGTGGTGCTGTCGCCGCGGACCTATCAGGTATTGCTGGCAGCGCTGCTGGTCGCGAACATCGTGCTGCTCGCCGTCCTGTTCACCTCGACCCGAATCGCCGCTGTCGGCGCGCTTGCGGTTCTACCACTCGTCGCACTCCAGCTCGCTCAGCTGTATTTCGGCGCCATCCGACAAGACTGGCGGCGCGCGCGTTTCATGGGGATCCTCTCGCTCGATCTCGGCAGTATCGGCCTCGGAGTTGCGTTGCTGATTTCATGAGTCCGCGTGCGGAGGGCGGTCGAACATGACTCAGCACAGGATGGCCGCCGCGTTCATCACGTGTCGCGGCTCCGCGGACAACATAGTGTTCGGCGAGCTCGCGATACCCACGCTCGGTCCGAAGGACGTGCTGGTCCGCGTGTCTTACGCCGCGGTGAACGCAGTCGACACCTTCGTCCGGTCCGGCGCCTACCGGACCTCGATCGAGTTCCCCTTCGTGGTTGGACGCGATGCCGTCGGCACCGTCGTCGAGTGCGGATCGGCAGTGGTCGGGTTCGAGCCGGGCATGCAGGTGTGGAGCAACAGCCTCGGCTACGACGGCAGACAGGGCAGTGCAGCCGAGTACGCCGCCATCCCGATGCAGCGTCTCTACCGTCTGCCCGACTCCGTCGACCCCGCGCACGCGGCGGCGCTGGCGCACCCCGTTGCCACGGCCTACCTCGCGTTGCGCAGCTGCGGACTTCGCAACGGCGACACCGTCGTCGTGTCGGGGGCAGCAGGCAACGTTGGCAGTGCACTCGTCGCCATGGCCGTTCGGATCGGCGCCAGAGTCGTGGCGACCGCCGCAGCGTTCGACGCGCACCACTGCCGCAGCATCGGCGCCGACGTCGTACTCGACTCCAGGGACCCCGACCTTTCAGAGCGAATCGCAGCCGTCGCGCCGGGCGGCGCCGATGTCTTCGTTGCCACGCACCCCGCAATCAGCGGAACCGACATCGACCTGCTCGCCGAGCGCGGCCGACTCCTCGTCATCGCAGGCGCGCGGACACAAGTCGACTTCGCGCTCGGGGCGCTCTACATGCGGTCACGCTCGATCCACGGTTTCGCCATCTCGACTGCGACACCCGACGAACTCGCAGAGGCGGCGGCGATACTCGACGCCGTTCTCGTCGACGGCACCGTTACGCCACGACGCGTCGAGGTACTTCCGCTCGCCGCCGCTGCCGCGGCGCACAAGCGGATCGAGCGCGACGGTCAGCACGGCACCCGCATACTGCTCGAACCCGGCCGCTGAGGCAGTCGAGCAGCCGCGCACAGCGCTCCTACGAGGTCGACGCAGCCGCCACACCCGGTCGTGGCTCGCGTGCTGCGGGCGAGCGCGGCCACCGTGTCCTCGCCGCGCATGATCGCAGCCGTCACTGCACCTTTGCTGATCGAGTTGCAGCGGCAGACAAGCGCGTCGTCGGGCATCCTTGGCAAATCGGCGTCCGCAGGGACCGCGCCGCGGCCGACCAGTAGCGCGAGCCGATCGCTCGGCACCACGGTCTGGCGGTCGTAAAGTTGCGCAACCGTTCCCGCTGCGTGCGGGGTGTTGATCAGCAGCGCACCGACCAGCCTGTCGTCGGCGATGACAAGCTTGGCGTACGTGCCACGTGCCGAATCCGCGATCGACACCACCTCGTGAGATCGGCTGTTCGTTTCGGCGTCGATCAGGCCCATCGATGCCAAGTCGATGCCGTGCGCTTTCACCCTCACAACATTGTCGGTACCGAGGTATCGCGAACCGATGTCGCGCTCGGAGATCAGATCGGCGACCACGTCCGCCTGCTCCCACGCAGGGCGAACCAGTCCATTGACGATGCCGCGATGTTCGGCGCAATCCCCGATCGCCCACACCTTGGCCGTATCGGTCCGCAGACAGTCGTCGACCGTGATCCCGCGATCGGTTCCGATCCCCGCCCTTGCGGCCAGTTCCACGTCGGGTCGCACTCCCGCCGACAGCAACACCAGGTCTGCTCCCAGCCGCGTTCCGTCGTCGAGCGTCAGTTCGCTGTCTGCGAAAGAGGCTGCAATTCTTCCTAATTCGAGTCGCAGACCGATCTGCTCGAGCGTGCGCGCAAGGACCGCACCGCCGACGGCATCGGTCTGGCGTGCCAGCGGCGAGTCGCACACATCGACTACGGCAACATCGACCGACCGGCTCCGCAGGGCGCACGCCACCTCGAGTCCGAGCAGACCAGCGCCGACGACGACAACCCGAAGCCCCGGCTCCAACTGTGCGGCAATACGTTTGCAGTCATCCAACGTCCGGTAGACGACCACTCCTCGCGCCGCCGAGCCGTCCGCTCGGTACACGCCGCGGATCCTCGGCAGACAGGGGACGGCTCCCGTCGCGAGGACGAGTTCGTCGTACTCGACCAGCGAACCGTCCGAACATCGCACCGATCGTGCCGCAACATCGAGGTCGACAGCTTTGACCCCGATGCGGACATCGATGTCGTTCGCACGCCACCAGTCAGCGGGCCGCAACGTAGCGTCGTCGACCGTCATCGTTCCGGTGAGGATGTGGGACAACATAATTCGGTTGTATCCCGGATGCTGCTCGGCACCGATCACGATGATCCGCAGCGCCGCCGCGCAAGGATCGCGATACCGAAGCTCCTCGGCAAGCCGAGCACCCGCCATCCCGTTCCCGACGATCACCACCCGCTTCAGCATGTCGTTGCCGCTTCCAAGCGCACAACGCACGACTTGAACTCGGGCATCCGACTCGTTGGATCCAGCGCGGTGCTCGTCACCAGATTTGCTCGAGCGGCACCGGGGAAGTGGAACGGAAGAAAGACTGTGTCGGGCCTCATCGACTCGTCGCAGCGGACCACGCCTACGGTCACACCACGGCGGCCGACGACCCTGGCCAGATCGCCGTTTGCCAGGCCCGCGCGCTGCGCTGTGTCGGGGTGCACCTGCACGAACATCTCGCCTGCGCTGCTGCGTAGTTCGTCGACCCGCCTGGTTTGCGATCCGGACTGGTAGTGCGCCTGGATCCGGCCCGTCGTCGCAACGAGCGGGAAGGTCGCGTCGACGGTCTCGGCAGCGCCACGATGCCTCGGTCCGACGAACCTCGCCCTACCGTCCGGCGTAGAGAAACCGTCGAGAAACATCCGCGGCGTGCCGGGATGGCCCGCATCAGGGCATGGCCAGTGCACGGCCTGTTCCCGATCGAGTCGGTCGTAGTCGATCCCCGAATAGTCGGCAGCTCCACCTGCAGAAGCTCGCCCGATCTCGTCGAAGACCGCCCGGGGTTCCGTCGCGAACCGATTTGCCGGCTGACCGAGCCTGATCGCAAGTGCAGCAAGCACTTCCAGATCCGATCGCGGACCTACGGGCGGAGCGACGGCCCGACGACGCCGAAGCACCCTCCCTTCGAGGCTCGTCGTTGTGCCGTCCTCCTCCGCCCACTGCAGCACGGGAAGAACGACATCGGCGACGGCAGCTGTCTCGGATAGCACAAAATCCGATACGACCAGCAGATCGAGCGCGGCGAGTCGGTCGACTATCCGTTGGCTGCGCGGCGCCGACACGACGAGGTTGGAGCCGTGCACGAGCAACACTCGAGGACCGTCCGCAGCACCGAGCGCGTCGAGCAGCTCGTACGCACTCTTCCCCGGACCGGGAAGTAGGTCGGGGTCGACGCCCCACACTGCTGCGACGTGTCGTCTAGCGGCCGGATCGACGATCGCTCGGTAGCCAGGCAGTTGGTCGGCCTTCTGCCCGAGCTCGCGACCACCCTGCCCGTTGCCCTGTCCGGTGATGGTTCCGTAGCCACTTCGTTCGCGGCCCGGCAGTCCGAGCGCGAGCGCAAGCGCGATGATCGCCGACACGGTGTCGGTACCTGTCGCATGTTGCTCCGCGCCGCGGCCGGACAGTATGTAGGCACCTCGGTCGCGTTGCCTGGCATCGGCAACGATTGCGACGGCACGTCGGATCCGGTCGATCGGTACGCCCGTCACACGTTCGGTCCGCTCCGGCCACCATTCCCCTGCCGCAACGCGTGCTGCATCGAAACCTGTTGTTCGAGTATCGATATAGGCGCGATCGAGGTAGCCCTCGACAAGTGCAACCCGGAGCATCCCGAGTGCCAGCGGCAGATCGGTACCGACACTCGGCTGCAGATGTATACCGCCGCCGGCGAGCGCGCGTTCGGCCGTCGGCGTGCGCCGCGGATCGACGACGATCAGTCCGCCACGATCGGCTGCCGCGGCGACGTGGCGAACGAGTGGCGGCATCGTCTCGGCGATATTGGCACCGAAGAGCAGGATCGCGTGCGCCGTAGTCAGATCGGACACCGGAAACGGCAGACCACGATCGACGCCGAAGGACTTGATCGAAGCGGCAGCAGCAGAAGACATGCAGAACCTGCCGTTGTAATCGATGTTCGCCGTGCCGAGCGCTACGCGGGCGAACTTGCCGAGGGTGTAGGCCTTTTCGTTGGTGAGCGCACCTCCCCCGAATACGGCGACTGCATCGGCACCGCCGCTCTCGCGTGCGCGCCGGACGCCGTCGGCCACCACATCGAGCGCTGTCTCCCAATCGGTCGGCTGCAGTGTGCCGGCTACTCGAACGAGCGGGGTGAGAAGGCGATCAGGGATTCGCAGCAATTCGGCGCTCGTCCAACCTTTCTGGCAGAGGCCACCCTGATTCGTCGGAAACGACCGGCCACCGACCTGCACCGTCTGCGCCGGTGCGATGGCGTCGTCGTCGCGCGTCAGTGTCATCGCACACTGCAGACCGCAGTAGGGGCAGTGCGTTGGCGTTTCGACCGAACGTGAACTCATACCCGCGTGATGCTGGACAGGGCTCGCTCGGCGACCAATCCATCGTCGCCGGTCATCGAATCGACCGCGCGCCGACGCAGAAAGACGTACCAGGTGACGATCGCGCACAGCAGATAGAAGCCCGCGAACACGAAGAACGCGTCGGTCGCCGACTTGGCAGCACCGCTGTACGAGATGCGCAGCACGACATTGATCAACACGCCTCCGATGGCCCCGATCGCACCCGCAAAGCCGATCAATGCACCGGCCATCGACCGCGACCACGCAGCGCGCTCGTTCGGTGTGCGGTCGGAAAGTCGCCATGACCTGACTTCGAACACCGCCGGAATCATCTTGTAGGTCGACCCGTTTCCGACACCGGACAGGATGAACAGAACGATGAAGGCCAACACGTAGACCGCCATCACGCCGCCACCGGTCGCCCCGGATGTGTTGTCGTCGACCGAGCTTGCGACAACGAGCGCGCCCGCGGCAACAAGCATCGCGACGAAGGTATAGAACGTGACCCGTCCGCCGCCGATACGGTCGGACAGCTTACCGCCGAGGGGCCGCGACAACGATCCGAGAAGTGGTCCGACGAAGGCGATCTGCGCCGCATGCAGTGCGGCTTGCGCAGGTGTTTCACCGGAAGCGACGAAGTTGATCTGGAGCAGTTGCCCGAAGGCGAAGCTGTAGCCGATGAACGATCCGAACGTTCCGATGTACAGCAGGCTGATCACCCACGAATGACCGAACCGAAGGGCGTTTACCATCACTCGTGGACTCAGGTCCTGCCCGGACAGGTTGTCCATGAATGCCGCAGCAGCGATCGAGGCAGCAGCGATCAGAACGAGATAGACCGCGCAGACGACGGACGGTGCGGCGTCGCCGACCGCCGACAGCGCGAGCAGACCGACGATCTGGATGGCCGGCACACCGAGATTCCCGCCGCCTGCGTTGAGGCCAAGCGCCCAGCCCTTCAGCCGCTGTGGGTAGAAGGAGTTGATGTTCGTCATCGACGACGCGAAGTTTCCACCACCGAATCCCGCTAGCGCGGCGACGAAAAGCCAAGTGGTGTATGAAGTTTCAGGGTGCAAGATGAAGTACAGAGCCAACAGCGTCGGTACCGCAAGAATTGCGGCGCTGACTATGGTCCAGTTCCTGCCGCCGAACTTCGCAGGCGCGAAGGTATAGGCGAGGCGGAGTATGGCACCGGTAAGTGTCGGAACCGCCAACAGCAAGAACTTGCCGCCCGTATCGATTCCGTACTTGTCGACGGGCATGAACAGCACCATCACCGACCAGATGGACCACACCGAGAAGCCGACGTGCTCGGCGAAGATCGAATAGATCAGATTTCGCTTGGCCACCCTGGCGCCGCCGTTGTTCCAGCGTTCGACGTCTTCGGGATCCCAGTCCGCGATCCACCGCCGCTCCCGCAACCTCCAACGACCGCCCTGTGTGTCCGCTTCGCCGGATACCGGAGACAAAGCACGCTCCCTTCGCACGTGGCCACCACCAAGCAAGAGACGAGCCGGGTACTGGACACCGCAGCGAGAGATCCGAGGACGCTGCGTCGCGACATCAGAAGCGCTGACTCACAGTACGACTCGTTGAAAACGTACCGCACGACGATTGCGGTACGACAGCCTTCGCTGGCCCCGGTGCACAACGGCGAAAGATTTCCGATCGCCCGGTCGTGCGACCGATGACTTACCTGACGATGATCGTCCGGTTGTGCCAGCCGGTCGACCCACCAGGAATCGGCGGCGTCCGCTCTTCGGTCTGCGTATTGCCGTCGAGGTCGGTCGCTCGAACTTCGATCACGTGGTTGCCGGCGGCCGCATCCCACTCGTAGGTCCATTGGCGCCACGTGTCGATCGAATACTCGGGCGCGAGAACTGCCTGCTGCCACTGCTGCTTGTCCACCCGGATCTCGACCTTCTCGATACCGCGCCGCTGGGCCCATGCCGTTCCCGCGACAACCACCCGACCGGCAGGGACGGGCGCAAGCGCCGCAGGGACGTCGATCCGAGAGGCCGTCTTGATCGGCGCCTGCGCACCCCAACCGCGTTTCGTCCAGTACGCCTCGGCCTTGTCGAAGCGAGTCAACTCCCAGTCGACAACCCACTTCGTTGCCGACACGAAGCCGTACAGCCCGGGAACGACCTGGCGGACGGGGTAACCGTGCTCGAGGGGCAGCGGTTGTCCGTTCATCGAGACGGCGAGAATCGCGTCGCGGCCGTCGCGCAGTGCCGCAACGGGCGTTCCACTGGTCCACCCGTCGACACTGGTGGAGAGCAGCATGTCGGCTTCGGGGTCGACACCTGCCTCGTCCAGCAGATCCTTGATCGCATAACCGATCCACGTCGCGTTGCCCGCGAGCGGACCGCCGACCTCGTTGGACACACAGGTCAACGTGATCGTGCGCTCCATTGCGGTGCGAGCGACAAGATCGTCCCAGTTCAACGTGATCTCGCGGTCGACCATGCCGTGAATGCGCAGCTGCCAGTCGTCGCGGACCAACTTGGGGACCTGCAACGCTGTGTCGATTCGATAGAACGTCTCGTTCGGGGTGAGGAAGGTCGTCGACCCGGGAACGTTGATATCGGTGCCCGCAGCGATCGGCTTTGCCTTGTTCGTCACCGACGGCAGTCGGAAGTTGGCGCGGTCTGCGACGACGTCGGTCAGTCGCGCACCGATGTAGCGTCCAGCGACACCGATCGCGACAGCAGCCGCTGCGATGCCGGTGCCGAGGACCAGGAACTTGCGGCGCGGCAGGCGGGACTCCGAAACCGGTTTGAAATCCTCGTCTTTCGGCGCAACCGAGGTCAGGGCGCCGATGAGCAATCGCAGAACCAAGATTCCGAACACGACGCCGACGATGCTCGGGATCGCGAACGTCCAGTCCGACGTGATGCGTTGTTGCGACGCGTAGACGGCGACGAGTCCGAGCACGATCAACGCGACGCTGCCCAGCGGGCGACGCGGTCGTTCGATCAGTCCGATCACCGCACCGATCAGCACCATCGCAATGGACATTCCGATGAACAGCGCGGGCTTGTCGTTGGTTCCGAAGGTCTCGATCGCGAACTCGCGCGCGAACTCCGGAGCCCGATCGACCGTCACGTTGCCGACCGCGAAGAACGGCGAACTGTTCGGATCGATGGGGACCGCGGCAAGTTCACCGACCCCGAGCACCACACCGGCTGCGATGATTCCCGAAAGCCCACGGGCAACGAATCGTCGCCTTGGACGGGTCTCTGCGACCTCTGGTGGTGCCTGCGTGGTCATCGGTCCCTCGGCGGTCGGTTGTAGTGAAAGTGGGTGACTGTCCTTCGTTACACATAGACCTCCGGGATTGCTTTCAGGCGCAAAGCATTTGGATACGTCTGCTTTCTCAGGAGATCCTCAGGGAGTTTTTCGAAATCGGACATACCGATACCCATCCCTTTTGCCGACTGAGACGAATGCTTCACGAACAGCGGCGGCGATCAAGCGCCCGTCGTAGCCAATGAAAGAGGACATACAAGATGCGAATCCAACGCAAGATCGCCATTGCAAGCATCGCAGCGCTCGGCGTTGTAGGACTTTCGGCATGCTCGGACGACAGCAGCAGCGACAGCGCCGATGCGACCACCACGGCCGCCGCGGCAGCAACCAGCGAATCAATGTCGACGTCTTCGGCAGCAGATCCGGCCGCAGGACTCGTCGGCCCCGGCTGTGCCGGTTACGCCGCACAGGTTCCGAGCGGTGCAGGCTCCGTTTCGGGCATGGCAGCTGATCCGGTCGCCACCGCGGCCTCCAACAACCCGCTCCTGACGACCCTCGTTGCAGCGGTCTCCGGCCAGCTCAACCCCGGCGTCAACCTCGTCGACACGCTCAACGGCGGCGAGTTCACTGTCTTCGCACCCGTCGACGACGCATTCAAGGCTGTCGACCCGGCCACGATCGAGACGCTGAAGACCGATTCAGCGCTGCTCACCAAGATCCTGACCTACCACGTCGTCCCCGGCCAGATCGCGCCTGACGCAATCGCCGGATCGCAGACCACCGTCGAAGGCCAGCCCGTCGAGGTCACCGGCTCGGGCGATGCACTGAAGGTCAACGGAGCTTCGGTCATCTGTGGTGGCGTCAAGACCGCCAACGCGACCGTTTACCTGATCGACCAGGTCCTCACCCCGCCGGCTGCCTGATCAGCTGACGTTCGACCTAGCAAAGGCCGCGAACTCCGAAAGGGGTTCGCGGCCTTTGTCGTTGGTAGTCGCTAGAGGCTGTGGCACAAAAAGAAATCGTGAAGAGTTACTCCCTCTCAGAGGGTGCAACTCTTCACGATTCCGGGTCGGTGCAGGAACTACAGGCGCCCCATCGCGAAGTCCGCTCCTGCGATTGCCATCCCGTTGAATCCGTAGAGGACGTGCAGCGGGTTGGGCTGGCCGACGCCCGAGCCGTCACAGATCGTGTCGCCGGGGATGCAGTAGTCGATGGTCTTCGCGGCGTACGCCGGTCCGACGACGACCGGCGGTGCACCGATGTCGCGCATCCAGCGGTCGGACGGCTTGGCATACAGCACGACTGCCGCGACATTGTCTGCTACGTCCGCCGAGATGGGCGGTGGGACAGCGGCCGCATACTCGGGCTTGACGCCTGCAGGCAGACCGTCCATGACGGCGAACCCGGCGACTACAGCACCCTGAGAGTATCCGCCGAGCACGATCTTGGTTCCCGGGCAGCTGGCTGCCATGAACTCGAGGTGCCCCTGCGCGTCCCTGATCCCGTCAAGGACGGTGCGAGCGAAGGGAATCGGATTGTTGAAGTCGGCGCTCGCCTGGTAGTTCACGGCATACGTGCCGACCGACTTACCGGGCGAGCGCAGCCGCACCGACTCGGCGAAGGCAGTGCCGGTGATTCCGAGTCCCGCAGGCTCGGCGGTACCTCGCGCGAACACCACCTCGACGTCTGGGCACGGTGCTGCCATCGCCGACTGGGCGGGCAAACTGAGCGGCATCGCCAAGGCCGCGAAAGCGGCACACACGATCGGCGCAAAAGAGCGGGCGGTCATCTTGCGTAGGTTACCGGTCATACCCGCCAACTACCCACTGTTGGCGAAATCTAATCGCCGCCAAAACGATGCAGCACCCAGCGATCTGCGAAACGAACTGGACCAATGCATACGCGGCACTGGTCGCGATAGACGACGCCCTCAAGCACGCCGTCGCCGGACGGCCGTGCATCATTGTGCAGGTGAGCGACGTGGATCGGACACTGAACTTCGGTCGATGGCTTGAAGCGCTCGACGCCCTTACCGGTTCTCCCGACCTGATTCGAGCGTGGCAGGAGCAGAGATTTCGGTTTGCATACCGGATTGGCGAACTGCTTACTCAACAGACTGACAACAGGCCGTCTCCTGCTGGGCCTGCCGTGTATGGAGTCTTTGTCCGCGGAGCGGGGCTTGCCTATGTTGGTCAAACGCTCGATGCGCGCCGGCGCCTCCGTGACCTGCCAATCGGTGAGAGTCACCACCTGGCCAATACAATTCCGCCCGAACTGTGGGAGCGGGTCGTTGTCGTTGAATGGCCTCGGCTACTGAGCAACGTAAATGCCGCTGAGCGCGCGGCAGCCGACGGATTGGGGAGAGAAATTTTGAGCGCGACACCGGCCCCGCCCGCGTAGCTGGGGAATTTCCTCACTTGAACATCACCGGATGCATCTGCATTCTCTGTCCTCGACCAAAACAGAGAGCACGTTTGCCAAGAACTTCCCGCACAGGGGCAGTGGTTCGTATCGTTCGACGTCATGTCGGCACGAGTAACCGTAGTTGGTACCGGATATCTCGGTGCTACACATGCGGCGTGCATGGCGGAGCTTGGGCACGATGTCCTTGCTGTGGACACGGATCCGTCAAAGATCAATCTTCTCCGCACGGGCCGTGCGCCGTTCTTTGAACCTCATCTCGATGAGGTTCTGCAGAGAAATATTGCAGCCGGACGGCTGCACTTCAGTACATCGTACGATGCCGTCGGCACTTGGGGCGCAATCCATTTTATCTGCGTTGGCACACCTCAACTCGATCCGCTTGGAACTTCCGATCTAAGCCAAATCCGCGCCACGATCGATGCGCTCTCAGCACGGATCACTGTCCCATCTGTGATACTCGGCAAATCCACAGTGCCAGTAGGTACAGCCCGACATCTGATTGAACGTATCAAGGACACCGCATCGGCCGAGGCTGACATCGAACTCGCATGGAATCCGGAGTTCCTCCGCGAGGGCCACGCGGTACGTGACACTTTATCTCCGACTCGGATTGTTCTCGGCACCGAGAATCGCACGAACATCCGCGCGGAGCGGTTAGCGCGAACAATCTATCGCCTGCTGCTCGCGCGCCAGATCCCTATGGTTGTCACCGATCTGGAAACTGCCGAACTCACGAAAACAGCAGCTAATTCCTTTCTGGCAACCAAAATCTCGTTCATCAATGCGATGGCGGAGCTATGTGACGCTGCTGGTGCCGACGTCTCGGTGCTCGCAGATGCCCTCGGCTACGATCCGCGGATCGGGCGTATGCACCTGGGCGCTGGCCTGGGATACGGCGGCGGTTGCTTGCCGAAGGACTTGCACGCCTTAGTGGCAAAGGCTGATGAGCTCGGGATCGTGTCAATTGCGCGTCTCTTGCACGACGTCGAGCAGATCAACCTTCGCGCACGCGCACGAACGACTCATCTGGCCATTGCTGCGTGCGGCGGCACATCGCGCGACAGAAGCATCGCTGTTCTCGGAGCCGCATTCAAACCGGGCACTGACGATATACGCAACTCGCCCGCGCTCGACGTCGCCGAGGATCTCAGAAGACTTGGCGCCACAGTCACAGTCTTCGATCCACAGGCGATGTCTAAGTCTCGCAATGCTTTTCCAGAGCTTAAGTACGCTCGTTCAACGGCGCTCGCGTGCAGGAACGCCGACGCGATACTCGTGCTTACGGACTGGCCCGAGTTCTCCGCAATGCTTCCCGGCGACCTCGAAGCCGTCGTTCGGGGTAAGGCGATCGTGGACGGACGCAACTGCCTCGATCCCCTGACGTGGCGCGCAGCAGGGTGGTCATATAGCGCACTGGGCCGAATGGGCTTCAGCGGCTCGACTGCGGAGCGCCGAGCGCACGCCGACCCCGACGGGGCGCTGAATCCGTAACCTGGGCACATGAGCCTCTCCGATCCCCGCAGAGCCAGTCCCGAGCCACGGCCGGTGCGCAATCGTATTGCTGCCCTTCGGCATAGAAAAGGGGTCTCACGCCGCCAGCTTGCGGATGCCTTGAGCGTGCACTACCAGACGATCGGATACCTCGAACGCGAACTGGCCAGTCCAAGCCTCTTCCATGCACTTCAAATCGCCAAGTATTTCGACGTTCCGATCGCCGACGTCTTCTACATGTCGGAACCAGCCGACACCGGAGCCGCGCAACTTGCAGAGTAGCGCCGCCGAGTTGGCTTTTCGCACTTGCGGTCCGACGGATTCCGATCACCATGGACATATGCGAATCGACGACACGGCGTGCGTTGTCGGAGGTGGAATCGGCGGTCTTGCGACTGCGCTCGCACTTCATCGAAAGGGTTGGGATGTCACCGTGCTGGAGCGTGGAGCCGAACTTCGAGCCTCAGGGGGAGGCATTGGACTTACTCCCAACGGGCTGCTCGGCCTCGATGCGATCGGCATCGGTGATAAAGTTCGTGCCTGCTCCGTCGTCCAAGAGCACGGCGGAATTCGAAACCCGCGCGGCAAATGGTTGGCGAAAACAGATCTCGACTTCGTGGAATCGCGTTTCGGTGTCGGCATTCGAGCCCTTCTGAGGGCAGATCTGCTGAGCGCGTTGCACTCAGCTCTCCCCGCTGGGTCGGTGAGATTCCAAAGCTCTGTCATCGGAGTGCAGGGCGGTGGCTCGGCATTTCCAGCTGTGGTCACTACGTCATCTGGCGATTCTTTCGAGTCAGATATCATCGTCGGCGCCGATGGCATTCGCTCGTCTGTCCGTTCTTTTGTCGAACCGACACATCCGGGAATTCGGAGTTGCGCCAGTAGGAGTTGGCGGTTCGTTGTTCCCAGAAGTGGGTTGGACGTGGTGGCCGGCGAAACTTGGGGTACTGGTGCACGCTTCTCGATCTTGCCTATTTCCGACGACATGGTGCACTGCTCCGCGATCTTGCGTTCTTCTGACGACTCGGGGTCTGCGACAACCGCCGCGATCTTGGCCGCCGCGTACGGGGACTGGCATGACCCGATCCCTTCGCTAATTGCCAGATCGACGGCGGCGGAGCCGTACTACACATGTATCGAGGAACTTACGAGACCGCTCAGCAAGTTTTACTTCCGACGCATGGTCGTGGTCGGCGACGCAGCACACGCGATGACTCCGAACGTCGGTTCCGCGAACCTCGCCATTGAAGACGCCATCGAACTCGCGCATGTATTAGGCCAGCCAGGCGCGCAGAGATCTGCTGCTCTAGTCGAATACGACCGGCTCCGACGCCGACGAACGACCGCGCTCGGTCGTCTCTCTCGGCGGACCGGATCGGTTGCCGAGTGCACTTCGCCTGTGGCAGTTGCAATTCGCGACACAGCTATTCGTCTGGGCGGGCGTATTCCAAAGCCGTTGACAGCGCGCAGTCTCGATCGGGTAATCGGTTGGCGTCCGCCGGTGTGCTCGTGAATGTCGACTTCGGAGATATCACGTGGGCGGTTGGTGCGTGCAGCGCGCATCAGTCGCTGCTCGACCGCAACGACAGGTAGCTAGCCTGCCGCTTTCACGGTAATTCCTTCGGAGTTGGTGTCGTACATGAAGAAAGGTG